>JBDTRQ010000124.1:0-3299 GCA_039931535.1 Ignavibacteriota bacterium | reverse complement strand
ACTCGCTTCTCGAATAAGCGAGCTATACTTTGCAGCGAGTGATGTAAAATTCGGCGCTTGCGGCAGTGTTCATAATCTTGCAGAAGAATCTAAAACAAATCATATAATTAAAGTTTACAGTGGTATTCTTGCTAAGGAAAGTGAAGACTTGTTAAAATCATTCTTTACAAAAAAGAGGGGTGCAGTTAAAAATAAATTCACTTAATAAATTCATAAAATCTTGTTTAAGAATTCAATTACTTCTAATTTGCAATAAAAATTGAAGAAAATATGCGCTTAATCATATTCGGATCTCCAGGGGTTGGCAAAGGCACCCAGGCAAAAATCATATCAAACAATTTAAATATTCCTCATATCTCAACCGGAGATATTTTAAGAAAAGCTGTAAAAGAAAAATCAGAGCTTGGCATTAAAGCCGATAAAATTATGTCAAAGGGCGAACTTGTTCCCGATGATTTAATGATTGAAATGATTAAGGAAGTTCTTACATCCGATGAATGTAAAAATGGATTTATTCTTGATGGCTTTCCGCGAACCACAATTCAGGCTGAGGCTTTAGATAGATTGTTTACACAGATTGGAATAAATAATTCTATAATTGTTCATATTACCGCAGATGAAAAAGAAATTATTAAACGTTTAAATAACAGAAGAGCCTGCAAGGTATGCGGAAGTATTTTTATACTAAAAGAGATTGAAGGATTGGAAGCCTGCCCAACTTGTGGTGCTAAAAACAGTTTCTATTTAAGAAATGATGACAAAGAAGATGTTATAAAAAACAGAATTGATATATTTAATTCATCAACAATGCCGGTGCTTGGGTATTATCAAAATAAAGATAGAGTTATTGATGTAAACGGATTTGACACAATTGAGAATGTAAATAAAAAAATTGTTGATTCTTTAAAAGAAAAAAATCTTTATCATTGATCTTTCTGTTTTAAGAATCCTTTTAGAATTTTTTTATCTTCAATTTTAAATATTCTGCTATTCCCTTTTCTTACCATATCATAATTATGAGTTGCAAACAAAACTGCGGTTCCGCGTTTATTAATTTTTTGCAGTAAATCTAAAATCTCACCAGATGTTTCCGGATCAAGATTACCTGTTGGTTCATCTGCAAGAATAATTAGTGGATCATTTAACATTGCTCTTGCAATTGCAACACGCTGCTTTTCGCCGCCGGAAAGATTTTCAGGATTATTTAATCTTTTAAGTGATAAGCCAACTTCATTTAATACAGTATTTACTTTTTTCTTAATTTCTTTTTTAGGTGTTGCGATAACTTCTAAAACAAATGCAAGATTTTCAAAAACATTTCTATCAGTAAGTAACTTAAAATCCTGAAAAACAATTCCAATCTTTCTTCTTAATAAAGGCAGCTCACTTTTTTTTATAGTTTTTGAATTAAAGTTACCAACAGTAACAGATCCTGATTGCGGAAGCAAGTTCATATAAATCATTTGAAGCAAAGATGTTTTACCCGAGCCGCTTTTACCAATTAGAAATGCAAATTCACCTGATCCTAATTCTAAGTTAGCGTTATCAAATAAAATTTGGTTATCGTAATTAAAACTTATGTCCTGTAAAGATAACATTAAGATTTCCTCTTCATAATAAATTGAACTCGATCAGAATTTGCTTTTCCTTTCTGATATGAAAAAGCTTTATAGCAATTTACAACATATAATCCTGATTTTTCTGCCATCTCAAAAAAAGTATCATATGAATAAATTTTTTGTTTGTGAGTCTCTGAAAATGTTTCTCCATTTGGATAAGTAATTGTAAAAATATTTTTATGAATTTTACTTGCAGGCATAAAAACACTCTTACGCTGATATGTAAATTTATTTATCGTCCCTTTTGTTGTTGCTGTTTTTTGATGTTTATAGCTGTTACTTTCTAATGCTGCATCAAAAGTTAAAATTCCATTTTCTGATAGATGATTTTCTGCTTCCTTAAAAAACTTTAACAATAATTTTTTGTTCATTAAATAATTTACACTGTCGAACGAGCTAAAAATCAAATCGAATTTTTTATTAAAAGGAATTGCGGTCATATCACAGCAGACCTTCATCATTTTATTTTTAGACTGATGAAGCATGCTTTTTGAAAGATCAGTAGCAAGATAATTTTTATATTGTTTGGATAGATGTTGAGCAAGTGTACAATTACCAGCCGCAAGCTCAAGCACAGCAGGATTTTTAACAAGAAAACTTTTAGTAATTGAATAAATATATTTTGCCCACCATGTATAGCTAACAAAATCCATAAGATGAGAATAGATATTTGCTACGTGCAGATAGGGATCATTTTGATGCTGCTGCAATGAAATTTTTCCTGTTTTTAAATATCTTAATTGCATATTTATATGATTGCATAATACTTGATTCATCAGCGCTATTTAAACCTGCAATATCGTAAGCAGTTCCGTGATCCGGTGAAGTGCGAATTAATTTTAATCCTGCAGTAAAGTTTACTCCAGTATTAAAGTTTAAAAGTTTAAATGGAATTAAAACCTGATCGTGATACATACCAAGAATTACATCAAATTTTTTGTAAGATTTATTTCCCCAAAAAGCATCAGGCACAAATGGACCAGAAACATTTATTTTTTTTTGTAAAGATTTTATTACGGGACTTATGATTTTAATTTCTTCATTACCGATTAAACCATTTTCACCAGCGTGCGGATTTAAACCAAGAACTGCAATTTTTGGATTTAATATTTTAAGATCCTGCTTTGAAGCTTTATTTAGCAATTCAATTGCACTAATTATTTTTTCTTTTGTGATAATTTTTGAAACTTTAGAAATAGGAGTATGAATTGTGAGCAATCCAGCTTTTATGTTATTCGAAAGAAACAACATCATATAATTATGATTTTTTTCGGAAGCGGCTAACAATTCTGTATGCCCGGGAAAATTAATCTTTGCAAGACCAAATGCTTCTTTTGAAATTGGCGATGTTACCAAAGCATCTGCAAGGTTATTATTGATAAGTGATACTGATTTCTTTATCGATTCAAAAGCAATTTGTCCGGATGTTTTTGTTGGAAAACCTAATTTTAATTTTGCATCGGGTAATGCAACTAAATTTAGAGAAGAGCTTGTGAAATTTTTATTTTCAACAATACGATAATCGAATGCTGCTTTCGTTAGCTTATAATAATGCTCAAAAACGTTTTTAGGGCAAACGAATATAATCTTATTTTTTTGTTTTTTAGAAAGGATTTTTTTGAAGGCTTTTAAAGCTATTTCAGGTCCAATTCCATTTACATCACCGCAAGTAAAAACAAC
>JBDTRQ010000123.1:0-2876 GCA_039931535.1 Ignavibacteriota bacterium | reverse complement strand
CTAAAACTAAAATTGGAATTAACACAGCAGAGTTTAAATATTTTTCCTTACCGATGATTTCGCAATCATTTGTTAAAAAATTTTTTATTGTATTTATATAATCCATTTAAGGTTTCTAAATAACTTTGATACACAACTCAAATATATAAAACTTAATTGTATTGCACTTTTACTGCATTGTTAAGATTATATTAACTCACTATTGTTACCAATAAAATTAATGTGAGATAAATGAAAATCTAATTGGTCACGATTATCTTTGGGCTTGCAGTAACTTTTATAGGTCACACTATCTTATCTGAAAACAATAATAAATTAAATCCAAATCCGGATAAGATCGATAAAACATTTGGGAAAGAATATTTTCCCACAAATATAAAAAACAAATTGATATATCAATCAACTTTTGGTGATCTTGAATTAAAGGTGACTAAAGAATATAATATTTACCTTTCTAGTTATGATTCTGATAAATTTAAATACAGACAAAAACTTTTTATAAATGGTAAAGGATTATTTTTAAATGAATACGTTTCAATCTAGAAGAATATAATCAAATGCCTAAGCTTCAAATCGAAAGAGAATGTATTGGTTCAGCAGGAAAAGCATATTTACAGTGTAAAGTCTGTAGAAATCTTACTGACGCTTTAGGATATTAATATATGTAATGCATTTAACCACACAATGGCGGTTTTGTTTTTTTGTATAAACTATTAATTGAACCAGTAAGTAAAGCATCAGTTAAAAACTATTGGCGTAATTTCATTGAGTTTCTTATTCTGAAATCAAAAAATATTTTTAAAAGTATCTATGAAATGATGTTAAAACTAAAATCCAACGACCTCACCCAGACCCTTTAGAATTGATAGCCAAACTACATCAAGAAAAGCATCGGAAGGTTTTTTTATATAAGTAACATTTGCACTTTTTATCTTACCGTTATCATCTGGATTACTTTTTCTTATTTTAAATTTTGCAAAGAAACTTGGTATAATGCTTTTACTCTCCGAATCTTCTGTTAAAATTTTGATTGATAAACTATCGTAAAGTGGAATAATATTAACAGCAGCCACAGACTTGTTAACATTAACACTAAAAGTTGCTTTTATAATTTTACCTGATTCTATATGAGCTTTGTCCTCTACTTCCAGATGTGAATTTAGTTTGACAGCATCCATTTTATCCATCGAACCTTTATAGTCAAAAGTTAATTCCTTTGTTAGTAGTGGATAACTCAATTCTACTTTCAATTTTCCTGTCTCCTGTAAATAACCGGCAGCATTAATTGTACAAGGATTTTTAACTGTCTGTTTATCTTTTGTGTTACTAATATTATTAATAACAGCATTAATATTATTAAATGTTAATTGCGCACGTCGTTTTACATTGGGCATTATCGATTGAATAAGAAATGAAGAATTGTTTACGATAAGTTTTTTTAGTTCAAGTTTAAAACCAAGTGATGTAATTAATTCATGTGGCATCTTAGGATCAGATTTGGGGTCGGCTGGACGTGTTTTATTTATAACTATTGCAACATTAAAATCTGAAACAATTAAACTATCCACCGTTAAAAGATTTTTTTCTAATAGACTGAGAAGGTTAATACCAATAGTTTTAATCTCGGGTATTTTTATTATCCATCTGTCACTTCGATATTGTCTTCTTTCAAAAAATTTAACATCTGAAATAAAAGGCTTAAATTCGAAATCTTTAATGCTCAATCTCTTAATATCGGAAAAATAGCTTATTGTGCTTATTTTAAAATCATATCCAGTGCCAAGCATTTTTCTGTGAATACCATTAAGAAGTAATTTGATTTCTCCGATTGAAGAATCTTTACCTTTTGAAAGAGATTTCTTCCTAATATTTATATCCGAGATTGATATTGAAATCTGTTTAATACTATCAATTGTCGTTTCATCTGAGTAAGTATTTCTTACGATGCTTGCAGAATTAATCTGCAAATGATTAATTGAAAAAGGCTTTACATAATCGGGTAATGATCTTGCAAGCCTCTGTAATATTGTTGAGTCAGAAGGATTTTGTGTTTTATTTTCTTCGCCAACTGTCGTTTTACGATATTCATTAACTGATATATTTACATGATCAGTAGAGATACTGCCGAACGAATAACCATTACCAAACAGAAATGAAATAAAATTAAAATTGTTTATTGTGATTACAGGAATTATTACCTGTGTTGTATCACAGCTTGTAGTGCTGCAATTTTTTAAAACCAATTCAGAATTAAATCCTATTAACTTATTTTGGAAAAAAGAATAGTCAATGCCGCCTATTTTAATATTAATATTTTCGTTATTTATTGAATTGACGATTTGCGGCTTAATAATCCAGTTCAACAATTGATTACTAAATATTGAAGCAAGAAAAAGTATTGATAAAACTGCAGCAAATATTAATATTCCAATTCGACAGATAGTACAATCCCATAATTTTGTTACCACGCTGTTATCTCTATTTTTTTCTGTACTCATAAAAAATTTCATCTTAGTAAATATGTGTTAACTTAGTTTAACTTAATTAAACTTTACATCAAAGGTTCTGTCTTATCAAATGTAATGATGTGATTATGAGTTTATTCAATTTCGATAAAGATGCATTCATCATAATTCTTACCGCAGCATCAATTCATCTATACAGATATTGGAACAACATGTAGTTAATAAACTTTTACGATTATTATTTATTGAGAATCAATTTGACCGAAGACTTGTATTCACATTCAAACAAATACGATTGCAGAGCAAAAAGATGAGCCATATTTTAGTAACAAATGATTAGCTATTGCGTTTTTACACATTGAAAGAAAATGAAATGGTATATACTAGTAAATAATTATTATGGTTAAAATA
>JBDTRQ010000122.1:0-3643 GCA_039931535.1 Ignavibacteriota bacterium | reverse complement strand
TTTCAAAAATATTCCAGATTTTCATTTTTTATTTTGTAAGTGTTTATATTATAATTGTTTAAGTGTCTGACAAATTGCCTATATGTGGCTAACCTATTGGCAAGCTTCGTTCTATGTTAGCTTAATGTTTAGTCAATGTTTCGATCATCTATCGACTGTGTTGAGGTAATGTCCTGGTAATTATTGGAGCGTAAAAAATTTAGGAATCGATTATTTAGATTGGAAATTGTTTAGACCAAGATCAGGCGGCAGTTGCTTAAAGTAATTTATAGCAAACCGTAAAAATGAAGTTTAATTCTTCTAAGCCTGGGACTCAAGTGACACCCCCGGGTTGTTTTAATAGGTGAATATTTTATGGCGGCGATAGGACTTACCCCACGTTGGGAATCATACAAATTATTTTTGAAGGGAGACTAGAAAATATTTTTTAACAATAAAACCCATTTACACAAATTATTTTATAGACTCATTCAGGAGGACTTGAGTCACTTACCGAAGTATATTCAACCCTTCTTAGTGGAGGATCAAGTTTAACTGTTGCTTATGATATTTCATCAGATGGTCAATTTATTATTGGTCAAGGTTATAGTTCATCAACGTCAAGATACGAAGGTTTTTACTAGCTGTCAGTGGTATGACCAGTGTGGGTGAATTGGACAATAATCCATCGGGGTTTGTGTTAGCTTAAAACTATCCGAATCCATTTAATCCATCTACAACGATTCAATACTCTATTCCGCAAAACAATTTTATTACTCTGAAAGTTTAGGATGTTTTAGGAAATGAAGTTGCAACTTTAGTTAATGAGAAAATCTGCAGGAAGTTACATGACTGAGTTTAATGCAAGTGGTCTAGCAAGCGGAGTTTATTTTTTTTGCAATAAATCTTCAATCCAAAAATCCTGAAGAAGGATTTGTATCAAGAAAAGAAATAACATTTAGCATACTTAAAAAATTAGAAATCTTGTAATTGATTTTGTTAGAGTGATTTCCAACCTCTTGTTATCTAGTTCTCACTCTTTTAGAAAATGCTAAATTTTGCCCTGCTGATTTAAATTGGCAGTGGTTTTTACTATTAATTATCCACATTAAATTAACATGCCCCGACTCAAGCTATTTTAATTGTGTTTTTAATAAGAATTATCCCTTATATTAAGTAGTGACAAATTTGTCCCACTAAAAAAGCTTAATAATTTGTGGCTTTTTCAAATATTACATTGTAATAGACGATGGAAATTAATTAACAAAAGTTTTATTGCGTAAACATTATTTATAGCTTAATGAATAAAAAACATTATAGATATATTCTCATTTTTGCTATCATAAGCACAATCATATTGTTTGCCTACCTAATTAATAAACTTTATACTGTAACTCTGGAAGATGCAAAAAAAAGTCACCAGATGCAGCAACTACAAATGGCTAAAGTTGTTGCCGAGGGCATTAATTATTTTATGGAACACTTAGTTAGAGATATGATTCTGTTGACTGAAAATTCTAAAATCAGGGATAGTAAAGATATTTTATTAAAAGATTTCATAAATCATTACAAAATTAATTTAGATAAAACTATAGTTACATCAATTATCATTTCAGATTCATCTTCAAAAATAATTTATTATACTGGAAAGCAGCAGCCAAAATGGGTTAATAATAAATTAAGGGAGATGCAAACTCTATTTTCAGCTAAATCGTTTAAAAGTGAGTTTATTGCTTCAGAAATTTTGCCGGATGAACTTAATAATAAAAATAGTGAGAGGTCATTTTTAATTGTACTCCCTATTATAAGTGCAGAAGGTAATCTTTTATTTAAAGTAAAATCTTTTATTGGTTTCCTTGTCAACTTTGATTCACTTATTGAACATTTTATTTTACCATTAGAATTAAGCAGTAACGATTTTGTCTGGATATTAGACGGTAACGGCAGACTAATCTATCATCCAAAACATGAAGAAATGCTCTTCAATTCAATATATGATGAGGATAAAGATTGCCTTTCCTGCCACATCTCATTTGATAATCAAAAAAGGATGCTGGTTTCAAACAAAGCTTCGTTCGGGGAACATAGAGTTATAGGGGATGAACCGAGTAAAATTTTTGCATATGTTCCAATAGAAATTGGAAATCAAAAATGGTTTATTGCAATTTCAACTTTACTGCCAGATGTAACAGAAGGATTAAAAAATAAATTTCAATTATTCTTTATTCTCGGCATAGTTATACTTCTTACTTTTTTGTTTGCCATATTTTTAATCTACTATCTGAATATGAAAAGAATGAAATCTGAAGAGATCAGAAAAAATCTTGAGAAAATTCAGGAATATCAGGAACAACTAAATCATTCATCCAGATTGGCTTCGATAGGGGAATTAGTCGATTCTGTTGCACATGAAATTAATACTCCCATTGGAATAATATCTGCCCACGCTGATTCAATATTGCTGCAGGAAGATAAAACCATCGTTTATAAAGAAGAACTTGAAATTATCAAGAAGCAAACCAGAAGAATCAGTGATTATACAAAGAGCCTTCTTAATTTTTCTAAGCGAATATCCTTTAATCCAGAGAAAGTTGATGTTGCAGGTCTTATTAATGAAAGTTTATATCTACTTCAGCCAAGATTCAGAGAAAAGAAGATTGAAGTTATAAAAAAGATTCCTGAGGAGGATATAGAAATTTTAGGAGACAGAAGGCAATTAGAACAAGTACTGATAAACATATTCAACAATGCAATTGATTCAATAACCCCGAACGGTAAAATTATTATTGAGGTGATAGAGAAAAACATTTTAAATAGTAAAACTTTTAAGAACCAATTAACTGAATCTGTTTTAATATCAATAACTGATAATGGCTCAGGAATTAGCGAAGAAGATATTAATAAAATATTTAATCCTTTTTATTCAACTAAAGAAAAGAATGGAACTGGTTTAGGTCTTTCTATAACGAAGAGTATTATGCAACGCCATAAAGGGAAAATTGAAGTAACTAGTAAAGAAGGTAAAGGTACGACCTTTACTTTAATTATACCAAAAAATTTAAGTTGAGAGCTCTGAGATGAAAAACAAATCAAGAATTTTAATAATAGACGATGAACCTGATATGCTATCCGCTTGTGTAAAGATTATTTCTGTACTTGGCAACGATCCGGTTCCTGTATCAGATGCACAAAAAGCAATAAAATATCTTGAAGGAGAAGAATTCGATTTAATTTTTTGTGATCTATTAATGCCCGAACACGATGGAATGGAAGTTCTTGAAATATGTCAAAAGTTAGCACCAAATACCCCCGTTATAATATTTTCTGCTTATGGTACGATTGATAGAGCAGTTGCTGCCATGAAAGCAGGCGCTTTTGATTTTATTGAAAAACCTTTTGATGCAAATAATCTAAAAATTTTAATTGAAAAAGGTCTGAGACAACGAAATCTTTTTAGAGAAAGAATTAATCTTATAAAACAGTTAGATAATAAATATCATTTCGATAATATTATCGGCAAGAGTTTGGTTATGAGAAATGTGTTTGATATGATTGAGAATGTTTCTAACTCTGATGCAAATATTTTGATAACTGGTGAAAGCGGTACAGGTAAAGAATTAATTGCAAGAAGCATACATGCAAGAAGTCGACGAAAAACAAAAGC
>JBDTRQ010000121.1:0-2550 GCA_039931535.1 Ignavibacteriota bacterium | reverse complement strand
TTATTAAACAACCTGAATAAAACCGCATCAAAAGAAAAGTTTATCACTTCAGAAATACGGCTTTGGTCCGATGAATGGCTGCTTATAATTGTGATACTTCTTTTTGCTACCGAATGGTTTATACGCAAACGAGCAGGAATGTTATGAGTCATTTGGGGGTTATAAAATATTTACCAAAAACTTTGTTTGATTTTATGCTTCCAAGGTTTTGCTGCGCCTGCCATATAAAACTTTCATTAGATCAAGATACGATTTGTGATAATTGTTTTTCAAAAATTAAAAAATCTACTACCGCAAGATTACAGCACGAATTTGAAAGAAAGTTTGAAAACAAAAAAATCATTACTGATTTTTATACACCATTTATATTTGAAAAAGATAAAGAGTTGCAACACGCTATTCACTCGCTAAAATATGAAAAGAAATTCCGTGTTGGAATATTTCTTGGAACTGTTCTTGCTTCACAAATTAAAAAAGTAAAACCTAATTGGCTGTTTGATTTAGTGATTCCTATTCCTTTGCATCACCTAAAAAAAGCTGAGCGCGGTTACAATCAATCTTATTACATCGCAAAAGGTGTTGGAAAATTTTTAAATGTGAATTCTTCAGATAGAATTGTCAAAAGAGTTAAGTACACAGAATCCCAAACTAAAATGAATCTTAATGAACGCGAAGAAAATATTTCCAATGCATTTAAAGTGAGAAAGAAAAATATAGTGGCAGGTAAGAATATTTTATTGTTAGATGATGTTATTACAACCGGCGCAACAATTTCTGAATGTGGAAAAATTCTTTTAGAAGCTGGTGCAAATAAAATATACGCAGCATCAATTGCAATTGCAGATTAGTTACATCTGTTCGGGTGCAGAAACGCCAAGAATACTTAACCCATTTTTTATAACTGTCATAGTTGCATAAGCTAATGCTAATCGTGCTTCAGCAAGATTTCTTTCCGTACCTAAAATTCTGCAAGTCCTGTTAAACTTGTGATAAGCACCTGCTAAATCATAAAGATAGGAGCAAAGCTTATGTGTCTCTAAATTTTCTGCGCTGCTAAAAACTTCTTCTTTAAAATTATGAAGAACTTTTAGTAATGCTTGTTCATCTTCATGAGTTAGCAATTCCAGATTATTGATTGAAACATCAAGCTGTTCTTCCTTTACTCTTCTTAAAATCGAACTTATACGTGCATGCGCATATTGAAGATAGAAAACAGGGTTTTCATCCGATTGTTTTTTGGCAACTGCAAGATCAAAAATCATGTGAGAATTAACATTTCGCATATTAAAAAAATATCGCACTACGTCACTTCCGACTTCTTCATTCAATTCATCAAGAGTAATATAGTTAGCTTTTCTTGTGGACATTTTAACAACTTCATCGCCATCCATTATTGTAACAAATTGGTGAATCAAAACTTTTATTTTAGATGAATCATAACCAATAGCATTTAAGCCTGCCATTACATCAGGATAAGTTGCGTTGTGATCTGATCCAAAAAGATCAACTAATAAATCATATCCGCGATCAAGTTTTACAGCGTGATACGCAATATCAGGTAAACGATAAGTTGGTTCCCCGGTGTTTTTAACAATAACTTTATCCTCAGGTTGTCCAAGTTCAGAAAGTTTTAGCCAAACTGCGTTATCTTTTTCATAGGAAAGATTTTTTTCTTTAAATACTCTTAATAATTTTTTAATCTTTCCATCTTCATAAAGAGTATTTTCATTAAAAAATATTTTATGATTTATTCCAAGATTTGTTAAAGACTTTTTTATATCAATAAATATTTCCTGCTCCGCAGTTTCTTTAAATATAGATTCGGGATCATCATTACGTAATTTATCACCATGCTTTATAAACAACTGTATTGCAATATCTTTAATGTAATCTCCCTGATAATAATCTTCAGGAAAATCAATTTGATCACCCAACGCTTCTAAATATCTTAGTTTTACAGAATCACCAAGCACACGCATTTGCCTGCCGGCATTATTAAAATAGTATTCACGATCAACTTTATAACCAATCCATTCCAAAAGATTTGCAATGGTATCGCCCACAACAGCATTTCTTCCGTGCCCTACCGTTAATGGTCCTGTAGGATTTGCAGAAACAAATTCAACATTAGCTTTTTTACCACTGTACTTATTTGATTTTCCAAAATTTTCTTTTTGTGCAAGGATTTCTTTTATGATTTTTGTTACATATTCCTTCGTAAAGAAAAAATTAATAAATCCCGGACCGGCAATTTCAGTTTTTTCAATTATCGAATCCTGAACATCCAACGCATCAATAATTTGCTGTGCGATAACTCTTGGATTTTTTTTAAGAACTTTGGTAAGAAGCATTGCTGCGTTGCTTGATAAATCTCCATGCTCTATAGATTTGGGAACATCAAAGGTAATTGGAATTTCTTTTAGTTCGGGGATTTTGTTTTTAGCATCAGTAAAAACGGAGTGGAGATATTCTTTCAAATTTAATTTCTTCTTAATTATTCTTTGGTTGATTTCTTTTTAGTTGTTTTAGCAGCGGTGGTTTTGGCGGTCG
>JBDTRQ010000120.1:0-7240 GCA_039931535.1 Ignavibacteriota bacterium | reverse complement strand
AAATTAACAATTATTTTCTTATGGTTTAATAAAATTATTTCGATAGCTAAAGTCAAGTAAGCAGATGAATTTATTTTATTACTTGGGCTTTATATGCGCATCAATGGACATACCGTTTATTCCAAATGTATAATGCGTTTTGGGTCGGGCTATTATTATTTTTTGTTTTTGTGCTTGAGCTAAAAGACAAAATGCATGTCGTTAAAGAACTAATTGCAGAAAGAAAAAATTCAAAAAGCGTTGCTGCCGGAAGAGAATCCTAGGACTGATGGATTGTACCTTCACAACCTTAACTTAAACATTTGCTGGTAATCACTGAAAATAAAATAATATGGTTATATTTTTCGCACATCAATTAGAAAGAGGCAAAAAACATGAAGAAAAATTCCGGCAATAAAAAGCAACTATCATCTTCTCAGCGTGAAGAACTGCTTAACATTTTAAAAACACGTTTTGAAAAAAGCATGACCCGCCACAAAGATATTAAATGGGATAATGTGTTAGCAAGCCTGGGAGACAACACCGAAAAACAGTGGTCGTTAAATGAAATGGAAAGAACCGGCGGCGAACCTGATGTTGTTGACTATGATACGAAAACCGGCGAATACATTTTTTATGATTGCTCTGCTGAGAGTCCTGCCAGACGTAGAAGTCTTTGTTACGATCGCGAAGCGCTCGAATCAAGAAAGGAAAATAAACCAAAAGATAATGCTGTTGATATGGCTGCTGCTATGGGCATTGAACTTTTAACTGAAGAACAATACCGCCAACTCCAGAAACTTGGAAAGTTTGATTTGAAAACATCGAGCTGGATAAAAACACCTGCGGATATCAGAAAACTCGGTGGTGCCCTCTTTTGCGATCGCCGCTTTAATACCGTTTTTGTTTACCACAACGGAGCAGAATCCTACTATGCTGCCAGAGGTTTCCGCGGGGTGTTGAAGATTTAAATTTTATAATCTTTGTGAACTTTGTAACTTTACGCTTAGCGTTCTTTGTGGTTAAAAAAGGAACTACAAAGTTCTCCAAGTTTAAGGCATTTTATGTAATCCTCTTTCATTACCAACTTTTAAATTGAAGACTGTGGACTGAAGACTTTAATCAACCACTTTCCTTATTTTTACACATTCAAAAAACAAAAGAAAGCACAATGGCCAACGAACCAAACAAAATTATTTACTCTATGGTTGGGGTAAGTAAATTCTATAACAATAAACCAATACTAAAAGATATTTACCTATCATACTTTTACGGCGCAAAAATCGGCGTTATCGGTTTAAACGGATCAGGTAAATCATCATTGCTAAAAATTCTTGCAGGAGTTGATAAAAACATAAACGGAGAAACAGCTGTATCTCCCGGTTTTACAATTGGCTATCTCGAACAGGAGCCTCAGCTTGAAGATGACAAAACAGTAAAAGAAATTGTACAGCAGGGTGTTCAATCAGTTGTTAATCTTTTAAAGGAATACGATGAGATTAATAATAAGTTTGCCGAACCGATGGACGATGATGAGATGACAAAGCTTCTTGAAAGACAGGGTACTGTTCAGGAAAAGCTGGAAGCACTTGGCGGCTGGGATCTTGATGCACGGCTCGAAATGGCTATGGATGCTTTGCGCTGCCCGCCATCAGAAACTTTGTGTAATATTCTTTCCGGTGGAGAGCGAAGACGAGTAGCGCTTTGTAGATTGCTTCTTCAAAAACCCGATATACTTTTACTTGATGAGCCAACAAACCATCTTGATGCGGAAACAGTTGGTTGGCTTGAGCAGCATTTACAAAAATATGAAGGAACGGTAATAGCAGTAACACACGATAGATATTTCCTTGATAACGTTGCTGGCTGGATACTTGAACTTGATCGCGGAGAAGGTATTCCGTGGAAAGGAAATTACTCATCGTGGTTAGAACAAAAGCAAGAAAGATTACGTGTTGAAGAAAAACGTGAAAGCGACAGACAAAAAACTTTACAGCGCGAGCTTGAGTGGATAAGAATGAGTCCGAAAGCTCGTCACGCAAAATCTAAATCAAGAATAACTTCTTATGAAAATCTTTTAAAGGACGATAAAGAAAAAGGACAGAAAGGGCTTGAGCTTTACATTCCTGTTGCCGAGCGGCTTGGTGATATTGTAATCGAAACAGAAAAACTTAACAAAGCTTACGGCGATAATATTTTAATTGATGATCTTACTTTTTCAATTCCTCCCGGTGCAGTTGTTGGAATCATCGGTGCTAACGGTGCAGGTAAAACAACTTTATTCAGAATGATTAACGGATCAGAAAAACCGGATAGTGGAAATCTTAAAATTGGTTCAACAGTTAAGATGTCTTATGTAGATCAATCAAGAGATGCGCTTAATCCCGATAAAAGTATTTGGGAATTAATATCAAACGGAGAAGACACAATTATGCTTGGTACCAGGCAGGTAAACTCGCGTGCTTATGTTGCACAGTTTAATTTTTCCGGTGCGGATCAACAGAAAAAAGTTGGAATGTTATCGGGTGGAGAACGAAACCGCGTACATCTTGCAATGATGTTAAAGCAAGGAGCAAATGTTCTGCTGCTTGATGAGCCAACAAACGATCTTGATGTAAACACCTTGCGTGCACTTGAAGAAGGAATAGAAAAATTTGCAGGCTGCGTTTTGGTGATAAGTCACGATAGATGGTTTTTGGATAGAATAGCAACACACATTTTAGCGTTTGAAGGTGAAAGTAAAGTCGTTTGGTTCGACGGTAATTACACCGAGTATGAAGAAAAACGAAAAGAACGATTAGGTGTTGAGGCAGATCAACCGCATAGAATTAAGTATAGACATTTAACGAGACATTAGCAGAATAAAGAATAGAACACGGATAGGGTGGATTTCGCAGGTCTTCACGGATTTAATCTGTGCTAATCGGCGTAATCCGTGTCATCCGCGTGCTATTGTGATTAAAAGTTTTAATTGCACGATTCTATAAATAAACATTTACTAACTATCAGGAGAGGCTCGGGTTACATTATGAAAAAATTATTGTTCGTTTTATTCGCGCTTACTTTTCTTTTTGCGTGTTCAAAAAAAGACGATCAGAAAGTTGAAAATACAGATCAGCAAATGGTTACAACTAAAGAGGCGCCACCACCACCTGTTGTTAACCATAGGTATGGAATTAAATCCGGCGTAATTTTTTACGATGCACCAATGAACACAAAACAGGAACTGTATTTTGATGATTACGGCGCAAAGGAAGTTTCCATTACTTCAATCGATTTAGGGGTTGCTAAGTCCAAATCTATAGACATAAAAAAAGATGGTTCCAGTTATACTTACGAAGAAGGTAAAACCGAAGGCACAAAAAAAGCCTGGTATGTTCCAGCTAGTACAGATTATTCCAAAGCTGATCCAAAAAGTATTGAGCGTTACAAAATAAAAGATCTTGGTACTGAAACTCTTGCTGGAAAAGAATGTAAAAAATTCAGTGCGGAGTTTGGCAGTTCACCTATACTTAGCTGGACATGGAATAACATTCTTATAAAATCTGTAACAAAAATGGGGGGCAAAGATTTTGTAATTGAAGCTACAAAAATTCAAGATGGTAATGTAGATAATAAGATTTTTGAATTACCTGCCGGTGTGACTTTTAAAGAAATGTAATTCTAGCTTTGCGACTTAGCGTCTTTGCGTGAAATATTTTCTCACGCAGAGGCGCAAAGCCGCAAAGCCGCAGAGAAAAAAGTTAATATTATTTTCTATACTGCTTTATAAACTCTTCAACTTCCGGCAAGCCGCCTTGATAAATTAAATAGCCGTTGCTTGGTTCGCGTTCTGTTATTTCTCCGTTAATAGGAGTTAGCATAATCTCTTTTACTTTATCTAAATCATCTGTCTGCCCAAACGCCCAGCCGAGTTTCATATAAGCAACTTCCGGCAACATATTAGCCGCTGGAATTACACCGAGCTCCATCATATCTCTTCCAGTATCGTAAACGTACATTTGCACATAACCCCAAAGTGTTTGCACTGTCATGTAAACTGCAACCCCTTTTTCTTTAGCTCGTTTTAACGCTGGATAGAGCGGCTTATTTACGTGCCCAAGTCCTGTTCCTGCAATTACAATTCCTTTGTAACCATTATCAATTAACGAATCAATCATATCAGGCTTCATGTTGGGATAATAATAAACGATAGCAACTCTATCATCAAACACGGCGTTTACTTTTACATCATTGTCAAACCGTCTTCGCTTATAATCATCACGAATTGGTGTTACTTTTTCTCTGCTTACTGTTGCTATCGGAATGTCACCAATCGTTCTAAAAGTAGAACGGTAACTTGAGTGCATTTTCCTAACCCGTGTTCCCCTATGCAGCAATCCATACAGATCACTTGTTGGACCAAACATACAAACCATAACTTCTGCAATATCACTTATAGCTGCAGTTGTAACGGAATGAATAAGATTTAACGCTGCATCAGACGATGGTCGATCGCTTGATCGCTGCGAACCAACCATAACGATTGGAACAGGCGAATCCTGAACCATAAAAGAAAGTATCGCCGCTGTGTGATGCATTGTATCGGTTCCGTGTCCAATTACAATTCCCTGCACACCTTTTTCAATTTCTCTTCCTATTGCTTCAGCAAGCCCAATCCATTGTTCGGGTCCCATATTTTCACTGAACACACCATATAATTTTTCAGTATCAAGATTACAAATATCTGCAAGCTCCGGAACAGAACCATAAAGTTCACCTGGGGAAAAAGCGGGAATAACTGCACCGGTTCTATAATCCAAGCGAGATGCAATTGTTCCACCTGTTCCTAAAAGTTTTACGCGCGGTTTCTTTGGATCGTATGGAAAATCTTTTTCCGGGATCTTGTATTTGGCTTCTCGTCTTCCATTAATTTTTATGTCTTTTATTTTTTCTGCAGCAATTCCAATATTGTAACCGATTGGCATTTTAAGAACGATGTGAAATTCATCCGCGGTTTCTGAGCGCGGCAGAATTAATCCTTTAAAGTTTCCTTCATCTGTTAATATTTCTACATCGCTCCAAACAGGCGAGTTAAATTTTTGCAAAGTGTTAAGTGCAACTCCACGATAACCCTTATAATCTTCTGAATTTATTTGAGTCATTATTTTAATTTCTTTTTATCTATTAAAATATTTTTTGCATTAAGTTTTGTAACCAGTTTCTTACCTGTTTTTGCTTCAATTTCTTTTCGAGCATTACCTGCAATTGTCCCGCCTTGGTTGGCAATATTTTTATTTTCAACAAATGTTTTTGGTTTCTTTTCTTTACTAATTTCTGTTGTAGTAGCCTCGGCAAGCATATTTAGAACAAGTTCTAAATTATTCATGTTGTCTCTAAGGTTTTCTTTTTTTAGTTCTTTATGGTCTTTATATTGCTTAACAGAAAAACCGCTCCACGCTTTGGTAATTTCATCGGTAAGTATGGCAAATTCTTGTCCCTTTGATACACCACGATTTTCCCACTCATCCGTAAGGTCTTTCCGAACTTCAATACTTTTTAGACGTTGGTTAATCCATTCTTTGCTGTATCCTTTTTTAAGATAAGTTTCCATTAAACGTTCGATACCAATTTCTGGATCCTCTATTTCATCAATACGCTCTCTGGCAACTTTAGCCAGCCACAATTTAAATGGCTCTGCTTTGGGTGATGGAATGCTTTGTATTAAACGAAATAATTGCTCGGTATTGGCAACATCGGTTTTGTAGTATTTGCCGTCTGAAGACATCATTTTCAGTTGACTACAATTTGTAGCCAACTCACTACCTTCTTTTTTAAGACGAGATTTTAATACACTCCAATACTTCCTTGAATTATTACTTTCAGTTAATATTCCTATTGCATCTACTATAGAGAAATACCACCGTTCATGATCATCATCCCAATGTGAGCGTATTTTCTTTTGCTCAAATATTTTTATAGCAGTTTCTTTTTTCATATTGATTTAAATATTTGTTGATTTATAAAGTATATTTATTTGGAAAAACCAATCTTATCAGCAATAGCTTTTGCAGAAACTCTTCCACGAAGTTTTTTCATAATCATTCCCATCAACACATTGCTTTTACTTTCCTGATTATTAATTATCATCTTATCACATTCAGATTTTGCGTTTTTAATAATATCGTCAACTTCCTTTTCTTTTGCTGGATTTAGGATTACTTCTTCAGTAAAAGCACCAAGTTCTGCAACTGTTTTTAGTGTTGTAAGTAAAGCATCTTTCGGGATTTTATTTTCTGAATAAGTTTTTAGAATTGATTCAAAGATTTCCTCATTCAGCCAATCATTTTGTATCCCGTACTTCTTTAATCTCTTTGGATATTGAATCAAAAACACGGCGGCAGTAGTTGGATTTATTTTCCAATCAACAACAGCTTTCTTAAATATCTCTGCATACTTAGAAATAGAAAGTTCTTCTATGGTATCATTTGGAATACCGAGTTTAATGTACCATTCAATTCGCTTCCAGAATTGTTCCGGCAGCCACGATTTAATATTTGCCAGTTTCTCTTTTGTAACTTTCTTAGGCGGCAAATCTGTATCTGGATACATTCTATCGGCACCGGGTAAAATTCTTTCAAAGCCATTTGTTCCATCACTCATTGCTTGTCGTGTTTCAGATGGAATTCCAATCGTTGCTTCTTTAGCACGAACTATTATTTCATTCACCGCAGTTTGAACATCATCTTCACTTCCCCAAACAATAATCATCGTATCGCTATCAGTTGCATTGGTAAACTTCTTAACCTTTTGCCAATCCGCTGAAGTAATTGTATCGCTCTTACTGTCTGAGTGAATAAGATTGGGAATGTTTGTAAGACAAGCAATAACCCTAATCCTATCAGAAATTTCTTTTGAAAAATAAGTGTCTGTTTGTGTTTGCCAGTGAAGCAAATCTTTATAGCCCTTTAATACAACAGTGCTAAGTTTCATTCCAGAATCAGTGGCCCCTTTAAGCGGAGCGTAGTGAACTTTCTTTAAAAGTTTTGTGATATCAAAAGATTCTGCTTTAAATGTTTCTGGAGTTATTCCTCGTATCTTTAATTCTTCTCTTAATCGTAAAAGATTCCACTGTCTCATCGCTTCGTTATAAGTAAGAAGCGGAATTAAAGATATTTGCGGTACGCCTTTTATTTCAACACGAGTTCCGCCTTCAACACTTACGTTAACATCTTCACGCGCGGCTCCCATTCCACGACGAACTTTTTGAGTGCTTCTTACA
>JBDTRQ010000119.1:0-4997 GCA_039931535.1 Ignavibacteriota bacterium | reverse complement strand
ATTTTTTCTACTTTGGTTATCAGATTTTTATAATGCTTCGATGAATCCATCATCACAAGAATAAAAGCCATTATATCATAATTAAAAGCATTACGATTTAGTTTTGCAAAGTAACCTTCAATTATTTTTTTGTCCTCAAGCTTATTTAGTCTTTCACTAACAGAAGGGATCGAAAGTTTAACTTCATCCGCAAGCTGGTTGCGTTTAGTTCTTCCCCTTTTTTGTAAAGTCCGTAAAATCTGGAGATCAGTTTCGTCCAACATAAAAAACCTTAGTTATTTAGGAATGTTTCAAATTTTGCTTTCAAATATAAGGCGAGACAAAATACGTTCCAAACTTATTTTAGTATTTTTTAAAGATTTTACTAAAATAGTTGAGCCAGAATGAGATTTTGTATTATTTTATTAGGCCAAAATGGGAAAAGCAATAATGTCTTTCTAAAACAATTTAGGGACAAGGCTCCCCTTGTCCCCAGAAATAAAGAACTACTTTGTCAACAACATCTTCTTAACATCAGAAAATTTTCCTGCCTGTATTTTGTAAATATACATACCGCTTGGAAGTTGTGAAGCATTAAACTCTGCTTCATAATTTCCTGAAGGTTTATTTTCATTTACAAGTGTTGCAATTTCTTTTCCCAAAATATCATAGACCTTTAGTGTTACCAAGCCTTCTTCCTTTATTGAGTATGAAATCTTAGTGTTTGGGTTGAAGGGATTTGGATAATTTTGATCTAAGTTGTAATCTGCTGGTGAATTACATGTAAAAAATTTCTTACCTAATTGCTCTGCTCTAATACCTGCTTCATTACTATATGGTGAAAATTTGTTACCCATATCTTTTGCTCTAACCTTATAAGTAACATAAAAGTCACCACCGCCAGGACAATACAAATAAATTGGATCTACAAAGTAATTATTAGTGGTTGTTCCAACCAATTCATAAGTATTACCTTGGATGTCAACTTTTCGCCATATTTCGTATAATGATAAATCAGCTTCACTATTTTTAACCCAAGAAACTCTTATTTGACCAAAGTTGCCTGAATTAGAACTTAATGAAGTATTTTGTGGTGCAAGTGGGATCGCATCGTATTGTCTGAAACGCAAGTACGGTGTTCCTGTTTTAACCCAGATTAAAAAGAAATCATTTGATGTACTGCTTAACCCTATAGGTAACACGTTTGCATTGTCATCAAAATTATCTTCGTTGCTCCAACTTATGCCATCATAATATTTATATGTAAAGACCCAACCTGTACCATCAATGTTCTTTTTATATATTATGTGAATAAAATTATTGGTAGTCTTAGTGACTTCAAAAGCATCTTCATAAAACCAAAATAGTTCCGCCTCAATTGGTGGATAACCTGACCAGCTTGTAGTAGCAAGGGGTCTTGTTTTATATTTTAAATCATATGAATTAGGACAATTATAAAATAAATAAAGATAATCCCCTCTAACCAATAATCTTTCATCGACAGAGAGCTCTGAACTTGAAACAACTGTCTGTGGGGTTTGCCATATGCCATTAAACTTATCTCTTGATTTTACCTCACCTGATCCAACAATAGACGTTGTTGCATCTGTGTTAAAGCTTACGTGCACACGGTTTGGAGAAACTGTTACAGATGGATTGCCACCATATTGTGCTAAACTATGGTCTGTTACAGTTTTGTACTCTGGCCAAGAATTGTCCGGTGCTAAACGTCTGTAATAAGTTTCAAATCCGGAAGTACCTCCATCTTGTGTTGCCCATACAATATGAACACCTCCTGATGGACCATCCTGAAAAACTGCATCAACGCCATTACAATAATTTGCTGTAGTTGGTCTATCAAGATCTGAATTCCATATCCAATTATTACCATTATCTGTAGAATACTTTACACGGATGTTATTACCTGCTTTATAAATTGCATATATTTTATCGTTTGTGCCAATGATATTCGGAAAATCTCCACCATTAAATGGTTCAAGTTCAGAGGTTGTCTGTACATCTCCCTCAGAATTGAGTTTGTAATAAGTAATAACACCTGTTCCAGTTCGTGCAAGAGTGTGAATTCCTGAAGAATTGGCAAATATATCATACTTTTCAGGTTCAGCAATTTCAGTTGTTTTGATTTCATTCCATTCTTGTGCAAATAGGTTATAAGCAAGAATAAGAACTAATAAAAAAAATGTTCTCATTGTAGTTGCCCTCTTAAATTATGTCCGGTCTTTTTAACCGGAGCTTATTTTAATAAAATTGTTTTAATTGTTTTTTGATAGCTGCCGGCTATCATTTGAATAAAGTAAACTCCATTTGTTAGATTATTTCCTTTATCGTCTTTTCCATTCCATTGAACAGTATGTTCGCCGGCTGGAAGATTTTCTTGCAATAATTGTTTTATTTCTTTCCCTAAAACATTGTAAATTTTTATTGATATATTTTTTGAATGACCAATACTAAATTTTACGGTTGTAGTTGGATTAAATGGACTTGGATAGTTTTGATACAATATTGTAAAGTTTGATAATATTTCATCATCATTCACCCTTGTAGTGCTATCAGGTTTATAAATTTTTGTAACAAATCTTCCAATGAGGTAAGGTTCTTGAATAGTGTGTGCCATTGATATCAAAATTTCAGACTCTCCATTATTCTTTAAATCATACATAGTTGAACCGAAGTAAGTCTGAAATTCATTACCTAAAGGAAGTTCATTTTGTTTAATATAGTAAACCTCATAAGTTTGTTTATTTTCACTACCATTGAACTTAAGAATAAGAAAATTATCATCAATACAAATTGCAATTTCTTCAGTACCGTCATTATCTATATCAAAAGCCTGCATAGTGCCTGCGTAGAATGAAAACACTCCAACAAGATCAACCCTGCCAACAGCATAGTAACTGTTATCCCCGTTTGTTTCAAATATGGTAATCCGTGTAGTTCCTATTCCGTTATAATATGCATCACCAAGCACCCAAAATTCCGGTTTACCATTTTTATCAATATCATTACTGCTGGTATGTATATATGCGTGATTACTTTCTATGCTACTCTGCCACGAATTTGTGTACTGGTTGTTGCCCTCATTCTCAATAACAAATACATTCCCTTTACCTGTTCCAAAAACCACATCAGTTTTCCCGTCAAGATCAAAGTCACCAATTGAATAACCTCCTTCATCCCATGGAGCAGATTCAGACACATCAAAACGGTAAACAGAATCGAAATTATTGGTAACGGGATTATATTCGAGGATATGAAAATCTGGCCATCCTGATCTATCAAACAGCATATCAGTGTATTCATCTCCATCAAAATTCCCTAGAGTAATATCGTCAAGCTGATATGGCTCATAATTAAGAATGAAATTTAGTTGTGTTGCTAATGAAGTATCATTTTCCTTGAAGAAGAATCTCTGTTGATTACCTATGCCAAATAGATTTGGTAAAGTTAAAAGAACTTCTTCCTTTCCATCGCGATCTACATCATATATGCTTCGTGCTCTAAAAACAGAATCATACTGAAATATATCATCAAATATTTCTGAATTATTTAATTCATATACAGTAATAGGTTCAAATTCAGATGTGAAGAATTTTCTTGTGCCATAAAGTTCCGGTTTACCATTGTTATTAACATCACCAATTCTCAAGCATTCAAAATCCCAATTGTTTATCGGTACTTCCTGCCAAAACTTATATTTCTGGTAATAAAGAGTTGTGTCAATAGTTGTAAGGTCTATTATTGTACTGTCATAAGTTGGGGAGAAAACTGGTTGCTGGTTTTTGGATTCTGCCTGTCCCAATGGGAGATACTTGTAATCAGCAATGTTTTTATATAACACTTTTCCGTTTGGGTATTCAAGTTTAAGAATATCTTTTTCAACTTCTGTAACCTTAATATCTTTACGGTTTATAAGCTGCTGGATTCTTTCTTCTTTGCTCTGTGCTAAAACAAAACTACTTAGTACAAACAACAGACAACAAACTATTACTTTTTTCATTGCTTTATTACCTTGTTAAAAAATGTTTAGGGAAAGACCCTTCGACCTGTCTGCCAGTAGGCAAGCTTCGCTCATGGTGACAACGCTTAATTTTCTTAAGCTATGTAAAACCGGTGGGAAAGTAGTGAATGCTAAATTGTAAATGCTCAGTGCTAAATGAGCAGGTATGATTTTGTAAGAAAGATAAAACCTTATAATTTTCATACCGAAGAATAATAAACGGGTATAAAATTAGCACTACCATTATTTACTCCCCGTAAATAAAATATTTCTGGGGGGGGGGAATAAACAATCGCGCCAAAGAATTTTCAGTCACAATAAATATTTTAAGAACCGTTTCCACCAAGACCTCTTTAATACCACTCCAAACAAAGTTATAAATTTCTTTAAAGTCAACTTTGTTTGCCAATCGGCAAAATTACTAATTTGTAAAGGGTTATGTTTTCTTTAAACCAAAAGGTGTGTAAGCTATACTAGTCTTTTTAACTTCGTCAAACAAATCAAGATTTTTTTGAAGTCTTTCCTGAAGTTTATGATAGAGATGATATTGAACAGCAATATGATTTAGCGATTTAACTTTTACGCCTATTAAGCCTAATCGAAATTCGATATCAGTATCTTCTCCGATAGACGGAGCTTCATATCTTTCATCAAAACCGTTTATAGCAAAAATATCTTTTTTGTAAAGGGAGAAATTGCAGCCGAGTAACCCGCGGTATTTTTTGTTCAAGATTTTTCTTAGAAATAAATTTTGAAAATAAAATCCTTTTTCAACATCATAAGATTTACCAAATAACCCATCATCAATTATTTTTAAATAGTGATTTTCAAGAAATCCATCTCTAACATTTTGTTCGGTTAACTGGTTTGTGATTTTATTGGAGAGATTAACACGTCTTCCTGTTAGAACTGCATTACTCTCTTTCTCTCTTAGATGTTCTTCAACAAACCTGGAATGTGGCACACAATCTGAATCAATAAAAATTAAATAATTAGTTTC
>JBDTRQ010000118.1:0-3553 GCA_039931535.1 Ignavibacteriota bacterium | reverse complement strand
AGGATGACTAAGGTTATTTTTGGTGTACTTTGTGGTTAAAGTTTTACCACAAAGGTCACAAAGATAATCTACACAAAGAACACAAAGCTTTTATTTTAACATCGGAATTTTAACATTCCATTTTTTTGCGTTATCAATTGCTTGCTTATAACCAGCATCGGCGTGGCGCATAATGCCCATTCCAGGATCATAAGTTAGAACTCTTTCAAGTCTTTCTTCCGCTTCTTTAGTTCCATCTGCAACTACAACCATTCCTGCGTGGATTGATTTTCCAATTCCAACGCCACCGCCGTGATGCACAGAAACCCAGCTTGCACCGCCGATTGCATTTAACAAAGCGTTAAGAATTGGCCAATCAGCAATTGCATCACTGCCGTCAATCATACCTTCTGTTTCCCTGTTTGGTGATGCTACTGATCCGCAATCAAGATGGTCTCTTCCAATTACAATTGGCGCTTTAACTTTTCCATCGGCAACAAGTTGATTAAATATTTTTCCCATCTTTGCGCGCTCACTGTAACCAAGCCAACAAATGCGAGCTGGCAATCCTTGAAAGTGAACTTTCTTCTGCGCCATATCAATCCAGTTTAATAGAGGTTTATTATCAGGAAAAGTTTCTCGTATTGCTTGATCAGTTACAAAAATATCATTTGGTTCTCCGCTAAGTGCAGCCCAGCGAAATGGACCTTTGCCATCACAGAAAAGTGGACGAATAAATTCCGGTACAAATCCCGGAATATCAAAAGCATTTGTTAGACCATTTTCTTTAGCTTCGCCGCGTATGTTATTTCCGTAATCAAAAACTATTGAGCCAAGCTTTTTAAATTCCAGCATTGCTTCAACATGCTTAACACAAGTTTTGCGGGAAAGGGAAATATATTTTTCCGGATTTGATTTTCTTAACTCAAGAGCTTCTTCAAAACTCATTCCCATAGGAACGTAGCCGTTTAACATATCGTGTGCAGATGTTTGATCCGTAACAATATCAGGTATAATTCCGCGTTTTAAAATTTCGTGATGAACTTCCGCTGCGTTTCCAATCAAACCAACAGAAATTGCTTCGCCTTTTTGTTTTGCATCAAGAACAATTTTTAATGCTTCATCAAGATTATCTGTAATTACATCAGTGTAGCCGGTATCAATTCTTTTTTGGATTCGTGCGCGGTCAACATCAACACCAAGAAAAGCTGCACCATTAAAAGTAGCCGCAAGCGGTTGAGCGCCGCCCATTCCACCCAGACCGGCGGTTAAAACAAATCTATTTTTAAGTGAACCGCCAAAATATTTTTTTGCAGCTTCTGCAAAAGTTTCATACGTGCCTTGCAGAATTCCTTGCGTACCGATGTAAATCCAGCTTCCAGCAGTCATTTGTCCGTACATTGTTAAACCGAGTTGTTCAAGTCTGCGAAATTCATCCCACGTTGCCCAATCGGGTACAAGCATTGAGTTTGAAATTATTACTCGTGGTGCATTTGTGTGTGTTTTAAAAATCCCAACGGGTTTGCCGGATTGAATTAAAAGTGTTTCATCATTTTCTAAACTTTTTAATGAAGAAATAATTGCTTCGTATGCTTCCCAATTTCTTGCTGCTTTTCCACTTCCGCCGTAAACAATTAATTCTGCGGGATTTTCTGCAACGTCAGGATGTAAATTATTCATTAGCATGCGCATTGCAGCTTCTTGTATCCAGCCCTTGCAGGATATTTCTGTTCCGGTTGGTGCAATTACCTGCCTGCCGGACAGGCGGGTGTTTTTATGATCTGTTTGCATTATCAGTCCTTAAAATGCATTTCTAATAAGCTGTCATATTGTTTGTACAAAGATTTGTAAATCCATTTTTTTATAAACCAGCTTTTCTTCATTTCTTTTTTCATAAACTCAGAGTTTTGTTTTAGCTGGTGGGTTAATCTTGTCTTCTCATCTTTTGTAAATTTGATAACATCATCACCCTGGCTTAGTTTTCCAATTATCGAATTGAAAGCTTTTTCTTCGGCAAAAAATCTGTTATCACCGGATACTTGTTTTAAAGCTTGTTTACAAAAATTTGTTAATAATTTTTTCTCATTTTTATCAAACTCAAAATTGTAATTAGTGAATAGTTTTTTCATTCTCTCCTTTAGCATTGTTAAACGATAATATTTTTTCTCTTATTTTTTGATAACCAGGTTTTATTATATCGTAAATGTATTTCAATCTTTCTTTGTAAGGGATAAACGCAGATTTCATTGAGTTGATAGTTATCTTTTCAAAATCTTCAAAGTTTAAATTAAAATACTGAATAGCAGTTAAAAATTCTTTTGTCATTGTTGTATCGCTCATCAGCCTGTCATCGGTGTTTATTGTAACACGGAATTTTTCTTTGTACAAAATTCCGAACGGATGATTTTCTAATTTATCTACCGCGCCAGTGTGGAGATTGCTGAGTAAACAAATCTCTAACGGAATTCTTTTATCCAAAACATACTGGGCAAGTTCTCCAAACTTTACAACATTGCCGTTTGCATCAAGAACAATATCTTCCAGCAATCTTGTTGCATGTCCAATGCGATGCGCGCCGCACCATTGGATTGCCTGCCAGATAGAATCTTTTCCAAATGCTTCACCAGCATGAACCGTGATATTAAAATTTGCCCTCTGGATATATTGAAATGCTTCGATATGTTTTTTGGGTGGATAGCCGCCTTCTTCACCTGCAAGATCAAATCCGACTACGCCATCGTTTCTAAAATTTACTGCGAGCTCTGCTATATCAACAGTGTCTTTCATGTTTCGCATGCCGCAAAGTATCAAACCGTAACCGACGCCAAAATCTTTTTTCCCTCTTACTAATCCTGCAAGAACTGCATTTACTGAATCTTCGTAATACAATCCTTTCATTCGATGGTAAACCGGAGCGAATCTTGTTTCAACATAAACAACACCATCGTCGTGCATGTCTTCCATCATTTCGTAAGCGATGCGTTCTAATCCTTCTTTGGTTTGCATAACTGCAGTTGTGTGTTCAAAGCCTTGTAAGTACTCAACAAGATTTCCTTTGTTAGCTCCGCGGTAAAACCATTCGGCAAGTTCATTAGCATTTTTTGTTGGAAGTTTATCGTAATTAAGTTCTGCTGCAAGATCAATAATCGTTTGAGATCTAAGTCCGCCATCAAGATGATCGTGCAAAAGAACTTTTGGAATAGTTTTGATAATTTGTTCAGTAGTCACAATAAACCTCTTTTTTGTTACCAAAAATATCCTTTTAAGTATGTAAAATCAATTTAAATTAGATTTTAACACTTAAGAAATGGCTATATATTTTAAAAAATGTTTGTATCTTTAAGCCATAAAATTACAAGAGTTTAATACATAAAATAATTTTTTACTTATTAATCGGAGAGAAAATGAAACAATCAAAATTGTTCGTAGTTGCATTTTTAATGCTAAGTATGCTTTTTGTGGGATATCAATGTGGTTCCACAGAAATTACAAGTGCTAAATTATACATCCAGCAAAAAAACTACGATAAAGCATTAGAAGTTTTACAGAAAGAAGTAACTAAAAATCCAAAGAG
>JBDTRQ010000117.1:0-5833 GCA_039931535.1 Ignavibacteriota bacterium | reverse complement strand
ACATGAAGCAACACAAGCGGGATTTAAACAGTGATTACAAATTCTTGGAAGATAAAACATTGCCATTTTTTCAAGCTGAAATATTGCTTCTTTTTCAGAGGGAGTAAGATTATGGAAATTTGGATCACGCCTCGCATATTCCTGTGTTCCGCTTAAATCATCATCCCAATTTGGACCTGCTTTAATATCTATTGGCTTCCCTGTAACTAACGAAACCGGAACCGCTGTTGGCTGATCATCACCCTGTGGTGATTCGATAAGATCGAGATATTTGTACGTCCATGGTTCATAATAATCATCCAATAACGGCAGATGAGGATTATGAAAAATATTAAGTAACCCTTTGTACTTACCTGAACCTTTTAGAGAAATTTCTCCATTGCCGTTAGTTTTCCATCCGCCTTTGTAAATTTCCTGATCTTCCCACTTAGATGGATAACCTGTACCGGGTTTTGTTTCAACATTATTCCACCACATATATTCAGCGCCTTTTCTATCCGTCCAGATATTTTTACAAGCGATTGAACAAGTGTGGCAGCCAATGCATTTGTCAAGGTGAAACAACATTGATATTTGAGATCTTACGTCCATAATTTTTAATTGATTATTTATAAATTATTATTGATTATTTTCTTTCAAGACATTTCTAAATTTATTAGTGCAACCTGTAATCATAAATAGTAAACCATAAATTACTTCATTTGAATTGTTTTTCTTGAAGCAATAAATATTGCTGTTAATTCAGATGCTTCTTTTAATAAACTTTCAATTCGATTTTTTGGGATTAGATTCTCTTCAAGAATAAATTCTAACCAGAATAATGATTCATCAACTTCTTCAATTACTATGCTTAGTTTGGCTGTAAAGCTTGCTTTTGATTGTGCAATGCAAGCAGCTCTGTAATTTGCAGCTACTGAAGTTGATGATCTTATTAATTGACCTTGCAGATGTCTTCCTAAAATAGTATTTGGCAAACTCAATGCTAACTTCACACATCTATGAGCAAAATCTTTAGTTCGTTTCTTTAAATCTTCTTTATTCACTGTTCCAAATCATAAATAATAATTCATAAATTATAAATCAGAACACAACTTTATCCATTTTCTTTACAACAACATGAGTATCTCTGTTCGACGCACTCGGTCCCCAATAATTAAAATGATAGCTAAACTGACCATACCCACCAGCAAGACTATTTGGTTTCAAATGTATTCTGGTGATACTGTTATTCATACCGGCTCTTCTGTTGCCGCGAACCTGAGATTTAGGGATAGATATCGTTCTTTCAACAGTGTGATAAACAATGCAAACACCTTTTGGAATTCTAGTACTTACAACTGCGCGTGTACAATAAACTCCGTTATCGTTATAAACTTCCACCCAATCGTTATCTTTAACCGAAAGTTCTTCTGCATCTGCTTCACTTAACCAACAAGGCTCCATTCCTCTTCCGAGAGTTAACATTCTTAAATTGTCCATGTATGTGGAATGAATGTGCCATTTGCCATGCGGTGTTAAACAACTTAAAACTTTTGCATTTCCGTCTTTCATTGTTTCTTTTAAATCACCATACGCTTCAGGTTTAGGGGAAGGTTTAAATGTTGGAAGATTTTCACCAAATGCTATAAACATTTCATGATCCATATAAATATGCTGTCTTCCTGTTAAGGTTCTCCAGGGTACTAATCTTTCAACATTATATGTGAAAGCTGAATATGCTCTCCCGTTATTCATTAATCCGGACCAAACTGGTGAAGTATTATATCTTCGCGGCTGCGCTTGTAAATCTTTGAAATTGATTCTTACATCTCTACTTCCATCACCAAGATCAGCAAGGGCTAATCCTGTTTTAGTTTCCATGTATTTATATGCTCTATGAGTCAACTCTCCATTTGTAAGTGAAGAAAGATAGAGTACAGCATTGACTGCAGAAACATCTTCTTTAAGCGAAGGATATTTTGTGTCATCGAATTTTTCTACCGGGAAATAATTGGAATCGATCATATCATCATAAAAGTCTTCACAATTATAATGATTACCGTGTGCACCAAGTCCTTTTGTTTTTACATTTGGTCCAAGTGAAATATATTTATCATAAATTTTTGTGTAATCTCTCTCTACCAAAACTAATTTGTGAGTTGTTTTCCCGGGTATAGCTTCGCATTCGCCTAAGTACCAATCCTTCATTGTAGGCTGTGCAATTTCATCTGGTGAATCATGAGAAAGCGGAACTGTAACAACATCAAGCTGAGGATTGTTAAAATGTTTTTTTGCTAACTCGCTGGTTACAAAAGCAATGTCTCTAAAAATTGCCCAATCGGTTCTTGCTTCCCATACAGGTGCAATGGCTGCTGATAAGGGATGAATGAATGAATGCATGTCCGTGCTGTTTATATCATCTTTTTCATACCAGGAAGCGGCAGGTAAAACGATATCGGAATAAAGAGCAGATGAATCCATCCTGAAATTTAAGTCAACGACAAGGTCCATCTTTCCAACAGGAGCGATATCGTGCCATTTGACTTCTTCGGTTTTTTCATCGCTGTCTTTTGCAATTGAATTATGATGCGTTCCAAGATAATGTTTAAGTGCGAACTCGTGTCCTTTCATGCTTCCTGCTATTGCATTGCCGCGCCAGATATACCAAACTCTCGGAAAATTAATTTCTGCATCAGGATCAGCAACAGAATATTCTAATTCTTTTGATTTGATTTTTTCTAAAATATTCTTTTTTATTTCATCTGGATCATTTGAATTAAATTCTTTAGTAAGCTCAAGTGTGTTTTTATTAAACTGCGGATAGAAAGGCATCCAGCCCATTCTTACAGATTTGAAAATTAAATCTGCCATATGCTTTTTTGTTAGTTCGTTATTTGGCGCAGTATTATATTTTGATGTACGTCCATCATATCTGTACTGACAAGTGTTTAAATAATGCCAGATAGGAGCTTGCTGAAGGCGAGATGCATCAACCCAATCTCTTGCAAATGCAATTGTTGACCAGGAATCAACCGGAGCTAATTTTTCCTGCCCCACATAGTGATTCATTCCACCGCCGTTTTTTCCAACACATCCACACATCAGTAACGCCATAATTCCTGCCCGGTACATAAGATTATTATGAAACCAGTGATTTACTCCGGCTCCAACAATTATCATACATTTGCCTTCTGTCGCAATAGCTGTATTAGCCCACTCACGTGCAAAGCTAATAACTGTTTTTGAATCAACACCCGTAAAGATTTCCTGCCATGCCGGTGTATATGATGAATCTTTATCAGAAAAATCTTTTGGATAATCACCGCCTAAATTTCTGTCAACTCCATACTGTGCCATCGTAAGATCATAAACAGTGGTAACAGCTATTTTCTTTCCATCAACAGTTTCGATTAACTTTACCGGAACTCCGCGTAACTTTTTCATATTCAAACCGAACTCAAGGAATTCAACTTGAAGTATATCATCTGAGTTATCTATAAGACTTAACAATGGATCAAACAAAGAATCGTCAGTTGAGTTTTCATATTTAAGATTCCAATCACCTTGTTTCTTATCCCATCTGTGCCCAACACTACCTTTAGGCACAACAAGTTTGCCGGATTTTGAATCGATATTTAAAAATTTCCAGTCGCCGTTGGGAATATCTTTGTAATTAGATATTTGATTCGCCCGAAAGAGTTTACCTGGTTTGTAATTTCCATTATCATTAATAAGTTCAACAAGATGAGCTGAGTCAGTATATCTTTTTGCATATTCAATAAAGTATGGAGTTTTATTTTTGTGATGAAACTCCTTAAGAATGACGTGTGTTACAGCCATCCAAAAAGCGCCATCACTACCAGCGTGAAGAGGGACCCATTGATCAGCATACTTTGCAACCTGACTAAAATCAGGAGAAAAAACAATTGCCTTTGTTCCATTGTGCCGGGACTCAGCAAAGAAATGAACATCAGGTGTTCTGGTCATATTCAAGTTAGCACCCATTACAGCTATCATCTTTGAATTAAACCAATCAGCACTTTCACAAACATCAGTCTGTTCTCCCCAAACTTCAGGAAAAGCATTTGGCAGATCACAATACCAATCGTAAAAACTAAGATTAACTCCGCCGAACAATTGAAGGAACCTGCTTCCGGCTGCGTAACTAAGCATAGACATTGCAGGAATAGGTGAGAATCCAACCACACGATCAGGTCCGTATTTTTTTGCAGTATAAATATTTGCTGCGGCAATAATTTCATTAACTTCATCCCACGATGCTCTTCTAAAACCGCCTTTACCTCTTGCTTGCTGGTATTTTTTTCTCTTCTCCGGATCTTTCTGAAGATTTTCCCAGGCTAAAAGCGCATCACCGGTTTTTTGTTTTTCTTCTCTGTAAGCATCTATTAAAGCACCTCTGATCAGCGGATATTTAATTCGAAGCGGGCTATACAAATACCATGAAAATGAAATTCCACGCTGACATCCTCTCGGTTCGTAGGGTGGAAGCTTATCTTCAAGCAAGGGATAATCTAATTGTTGCATTTCCCAAACTACAATGCCATCTTTAATATGTATTTGCCAAGAGCAGCCGCCGGTACAATTAACACCATGGGTACTTCTAACTACACGATCGTGCTGAAATCTGTTTCTGTAAAATTCTTCCCATTTTCTGATATCGGGAGAAATGATGTCTTTTATCCAACTCATATTAATTTCTCATTAGTTAATTTTGTAGAGATCAGCGATTATTATTTACACTATATTTTTTAACTCTCTGCCACATAAAAAAGAAAATGGCAAGGACAAAGTTTAAACCAACAAATGCTCCTACAATTAAGATAAAATGTGTTTGCAGCACCGATGATTCTACAACTCCTCTGTCGTTAGTATAATTTAAGAATGCAAGTAAATCCTGAACTTCCTGATCCGTTAAAGGTGCTTTACCAAAACTATTTATCATTGCGGGAAATGGAGGGTTTCTGACTATACCATCCACACCGGCAGCGCTTAAACGGGTAAAAGCCGTTGTAAGATCTAACGCCAATGTTCCACCACCAATTATACTCTTATCATCACCATTATGACAAGTAATGCATGGCGGACCGTTGTTGGTTAATTTAGTAGTACCTTCAAAAATTTTTCTTCCTCTTTCGATATCCAGATCAGTTACCATAGAAGCATTAAAAATTTGGTTCGGAGTTTTTTTGTTTGGTTGAGTTGAATCAGGACTATTTGCCGCTATGTATTTTAATATTTCTGTAATCTCGTTTGCTTTAAGCGGCTGATCCGGCATGATTACTTTATTATACTCATTAAATAGAGCAACTGCAGCTGTATCACCAGATTTAATAACGGTCTGCGATGATTGGACAAATTTAATTATCCACTCTTCGGTTTGTTTGCTTTGAACATTGGAAAGATCGGGTCCGACTAACTTACCACCGCCAATGGTATGACAAGCTGTGCAGTTTTTTGTAAATAGTTTTGCACCCAAGTCCTGAGCATTAAGTGAAGTAAGAAAGATTGAGAAAATGTTGAGACTAATTAAAAAATATTTTTTAATCATAGATTTTTCTTTGATTAGGTCAATTGGATAATCAAAACATTGGATATTTAATATCAGATAAAAAACTCTGGATATAATTTCCGCATTATATTTTACTTTGTCAACAGTTTTATAAAAAATTTGACTGGCAAATTCTGCATTTTCACACGATAGAAAAACCCTCAAGGTTTTATGATTCTTATTGCTAAAATAAAGATTTTAGAGAAGTACTTTATTTGAGACCTTGGAGGTTTTAAATTTTACTTTAGGTGACTGGCTAATTCACTTCCACATTATTTCTTGAAT
>JBDTRQ010000116.1:0-2861 GCA_039931535.1 Ignavibacteriota bacterium | reverse complement strand
ATCAGAGAATGCTTTTAATGCTAATGAAATTAGACCTTGGAGTGGAATGAGGAATAATTAATGCAATAAATTTAAAAATCCTTCGTATATATTAGTAGAAGATAATATCTTCAGACATTCTGATTGTAGAGTATGAATGTCTCTCTACGTAAATTAATTTTTTAATATATACGAATGAATAGTAAACTATTATTAATATTAGGTGGATTAGGAGTTTCTGCATTTGCATTTTTATCTATTGTGTTTTGGGCAGCAGTTATTTATCTGAACAAAAAAATCAGTGTAGATATTCTTATGCTTGTAATAATAATTTTAACAGTGGCCGATCTCTGGAGAATTGATGCGCGCGGTGCAAAATATCATGATGCTCCTGAAATCAAAAATCAATTTGAAGCTCCGCAATATGTTACAGTAATTAAAAGCCAAAATGATAAAGATCCATTTAGAATGTTAAATCTAAAGCAGGATAAATCGCTCGGATCGTTTAGCCAGAACTCAAACTTTAATGCTTACTTTTTATTAGAAGATTTTTATGGCTATTCCGGAATCAAACCAAGAGCCTATCAAGATATTATGGATGTAGTTGGACCTGCGAATCCAACTTTATGGAGAATGCTTGGTGTAAAATACCTTGTGCTGGATCAGCCGGTTCAAATGGGCGGAATAACTCTACTTTCCGGTAGTGAAAAAACTTTCGTATATCGTAATGATGCTTCGTTGCCGCGCGCCTACTTTGTAAATAAAGTAGAAAAGAAAAGCGGCGCTGATGTTTTAAATTTAATTAAGGAAAATGCTTTTGACCCTAAAGAAATTGCTTTTGTGCAGGATAAAGATTTAAAAGTTGATACACTTGATTCAACTGCTTCATCAAAAATTATAAAATATACCGATGAAAAATTGCAGCTTGATGTTAATGCCTCGGGAAATAATTTTATGTTTTTTGGTTCAACTTATTTACCGACAGGCTGGAAGGCATTTGTGGATAAAAAGCAAACGGAAATTTTAAAAACTAACCATGGGTTTATGGGAATCGTTGTCCCAAAAGGTAAACATAAAGTTGAGTTTCATTATGCACCGACCAGTTTTTATATTAGTAAGTATATTGTGTTGATTTTAAGTTCACTTTCAATACTCGGAATTATACTGGGAATATTTTTTGAAAGACGGAATCAGAAAAAAGTTAATTAAGATTATTATTTAAATGAATTATCGTTTTGTTAAAGTAACAACTTTTTACAGGAATTTTCTAAAATATTATTATTCAAAAAATTCTAATATAAAAAGTAAATCTTATCTTGAGCAGTACAATGATTTGATGAATCAAGATTATGGCTGGTCAAATTATTATCAACAACACTTAAGTAAACTTGGCAATGAAACTTTTGAAATTGTTACAAACGTTGATGCACTTCAATCCGCCTGGGCAAGTGAGCACGGTTTAACTTTAACAGGCGAGGCTTTGCTGCTTGAGCAATTCAAATATTACAAACCGGATGTAATATTTTTTCAAGATAGTTTTGTTTTTAGTTCTGCGTTTATTAAAGATCTAAAAAAAAATGTACCTTCTTTAAAGAAAATTATTGGATGGTGCTGTTCGCCTTTTACAGAACAGCAATTAGAAACTTATAAGCTTTTTGATTTTGTTTGTACCTGTTCACCAAAGTTTATTAATGTGTTTAATAAAGCGGGAATAAAATCCTATCGGCTCAATCATGCATTTGAACCTTCAATAATTCCAAAACTTGAAGTGAATAATACTTATCCTGAAACCGATTTTATCTTTATTGGATCATTTATCGGAAATGCAGATTTTCATAATGAAAGAATTAAACTCATTGAAGCTCTGCTTGATAAAAAAGTAAACCTTAGTCTTTACACAAATCTTCCGAACGATAGTTCGATTTATATTCTGGGGCAAAAGCTTGGATACTCGACAGCAAAATTTTTAAGTTCAATCGGATTAAAATATCTTTCATTGCAATTACCTTTGATAAAAAAAGTTGCACGCTTAAATGAAATGCCAAAGAAGATTAATTTCTCAAACGAATTTAGAAAAGCTGCAAATCCAACTCCTTTGTTTGGTATTGAAATGATGAAAGCATTATCAAAATCCAAAATTGGTTTTAATTCTCATGGTGGCGTGGCAGGTGAGTATGCTGCAAATATAAGATTGTTTGAGGTTACAGGGGTTGGTTCGTGTTTGTTAACAGATAACAAAAAAAACATTACGGATTTTTTTGAACCTGATAAAGAAGTTGTTACCTATAATTCAGCCGAAGAATGTGTTGAAAAAATCGAATGGTTTCTTTCTCACCCAACCGAGCTAAAACAAATTTCGCTTGCAGGACAAAAAAGAACATTAAAAGATCACACCATTGAAAGAAGGGCAGAGCAGCTTGATGAAATAATCATAAAAGAACTAAACTCTTAGAATTTATTACTAGTTCATTTCACTTTACAATCAAAATTATCCTTCCAAATTATTCTTGCATAAGTAAATGGAATAAACTTCCAGATTGAATTTAAGAACCAAGAAAAAAATTTTAAAAATTTGCTATTACTTTTTTTAGTCTCAAAATCATATCCATCTCTATTCAAATAAAATATTGAATAGAAAAATTTAGATAAGGGTTTAAAATATTTATTCTTTTTGAAGATCAAACCATTCCCACTTTTTCTTACAATCCATTTGTGAGAATTTGCTGGAAGTAATATTTCTGTAATCGGTCCAGGTGTTTCAATATATCCGGACTTGCTAACTCTTTGTAATTCATTACAAAATTTTATCGGATCATCAATATGTTCCCCAATGTGTGAGGCAATTACTATATCAAATTGTTTATCAAAAAATGGATCTTACA
>JBDTRQ010000115.1:0-9424 GCA_039931535.1 Ignavibacteriota bacterium | reverse complement strand
CTTACAACGATATTTTGGCTAGCAGAAATTCTAACAACGCATTATCTTTTAACACCTTTGCATATAGAATTAGAAACGTTACCAACTCTACTGTATTGCAGGTTAACAGTAATTTTAGCAATAATTTAACCAATGAATTGATTCTTGGTTTTACATCAATTAGAGATAGAAGAGCTGGCATTACTGCAAATACGCCTGAAGTTAGAGTTACAAGAGAAGATGCAACACTTATTGCTGGTCCGGATAGATTCTCTTCAGCAAATGAACTTGACCAGGATGTCTTTGAATTGTCAGATAACTTTTCAGCATATCTTGGAAATCACGTTTTAACAGTTGGAACTCACAATGAGTTTTTTACATTTAGAAATTTATTTGTTAGATCATTTTATGGATATTATGAATTTAATACTCTAACTGATCTTCAGAATGAAACCCCTAATTATTATCAAAGACAGTTTTCGCAAGATCCAAATGTTGATAAACCTTCTGCAAGATTTAGTGTAAACCAGCTTGGATTTTATATTCAGGATGAATGGACTGTTGTTCCTAAATTTAAATTAACTTTTGGTGTTAGAGCTGATATTCCATTCCTGCCAACAGAACCTGCTTATAATGATTCAGTTGCAAAATATTTTACCGGATATTCAACTAGTCATGTTCCAACCGGAAACGTAATGTTTTCACCTAGGCTTGGATTTAACTGGGATGTTTTTGGAGACAGATCTTTGCAAGTACGCGGCGGTGCCGGAATTTTTACTGGCAGACCAGCTTATGTTTGGATGTCTAATAATTTTGGAAACTCAGGAAAGCTTATCGCAGAAGTTAACCAAGCAAGCGGTGGTAATGTTGTCTTTTCTATTGATCCATACAATCAGCCAGGTGTTGGTGATCCCGGAACAGGCGCACCAAATCTAAAATCAGAAATTGATCTTGTTGATCCAAATTTTAAATGGCCTCAAATCTTAAGAGCTAACTTAGGTGTTGATAAACAATTACCTTGGGATATTATTGGAACTGTTGAGTTTATGTATTCAAAATCAATCAACGATTTGATTTATGAAAAATTAAACTTAGGACAAAATACCACGACTATTCCTGGTGAAAACAGAACAAGATACAGCGGTACACAATCTTATAATAACTTCTTTGATGTACTGTTATTAAAGAATACAGATCAGGGATATCAGTACAATTTTTCTGTTCAGTTGCAAAGAAATGTTCCTATGGGTTTATCATTTAATACAGCTTATACTTATGGCGTATCTAAAGATATTAACAGTGTGCTTTCTTCACAAGCTCAATCACAAATCAGATACAATCCTATATACAATAACCCAAATAATCCTCCATTAACAACATCTAGTTTTGATCTTGGGCATAGAGGATTTGTTTCAGTTTCATATACACATGAATTTTTCACTAATTCACCAACAACCGTTTCTGCATACTACAATATTCAATCAGGTCGTCCATTCTCATATACCGTTAATGGTGATTTGAATAATGATGGATTAAATGGAAATGATCTTTTCTATGTCCCTGTAGGTGCAGATGATATATTAGTTGGTGCTCTTACTGGTGGAGCTTATGTAGAAAATGCAAGTCAAAAAGCTGAATTGATTGCATTCATCGATAACGATGAATATTTATCATCACATAAAGGTCAGATTTCTGAACGAAATGCTGCAAGAAATCCTTATAATGATGATCTTGATTTACGTATATCTCAAGCTTTTGGTATTCCAAATCTTGGGCGTTTTGAACTATCACTTGATATTATTAATGTTTTTAACTTGGTTAATAGTGAATGGGGATGGTTCCAGACTACTCCACAAGATACTTACACCATTGTAACATTAAATGGAACTGATCCTGCATCAGGAAAGCCTATTTACAGATTCAGTAAACCAGCCACTAACACTGCTTGGTCTCCATCTGATTATTTATCACGCTGGCAGATGCAATTAGGATTGAGATACTCATTCTAATTAGCAGCAACTGTTCTTAAAATAAAAGGCGATCTTCGGATCGCCTTTTTTCTGTTTAAATTGAAGCCAACGAACAAAGGACAAATATGTTTTTATATTCTTTTGGTTATTCAAATTGAAGTTGAGGATAGATAGTCAATAATACAGAGGCTGATAATTTAATTTGAAAAGATGACATCTTTTTGGAAGATGTCATCTTTATAATTTGAAAGAATGTCTTAGTGTAAAAGTTTTAAAACTCTGTCAGGTCTTATCGAACCTAACAACTTAAACAATTCTGAAAATGGAATATCTCTATCCCAGGAAAACAAAGTAATAAATGCTTCTCCAACAACAGCATCACGCGGCACTAAGCCCCAAAAACGGCTGTCCAAACTATCATCTCTATTATCACCCATCATAAAATAATAATCTTTTTTAAATGTGTATGATGAAACTGGGATGCCATCCACAACAACTGCGTTGTTTTTAATCTCAACTACACGTTTGCCATATTCTCTATCAATTATAGTGCGCCATTGTTCAACATTGTAAATGTTTAATGGCATTTTCATTCCGGCTTTTGGGATAACCAATGGACCGTAATTATCTTCATTCCACGGCATGCCTTTAGGAAAGATTCTTGGTTCCGCATAACCTTCCGGAACAGGTTTAAGATAACTGCCATACTGTCCGCGGTAATATTTTATAAATGGAGGTTTCCAGAATTCTTTTCCATTTACAAAAACAACTTTGTCTTTAATTAAAATTGTGTCTCCAGGTGTACCAATACATCTTTTAACATAATTTACATTTTTTTCAGATGGTTCAAGCACATCTCTATCGCCCGGAAATTCAAAAACAACTATGTCTGTTGGTTTTGGATCTTTAAATGCCGGTAGAGTAAAATAGGGAAGTGCGACTTCTGTAAAAGGAATATAACGCGGCGAACTTGATCCGTAAATAAATTTGTTTACAAGTACAAAATCTCCAACAAGAATTGTGTTTTCCATAGAGCCTGTTGGAATACGCGTGTTTTGTATTATAAATGTTATAATGAATAGGGCAGCAATTCCTGCAAAAGCAAGCTGTTTAAAAAACTCGGCAATTTTTCCACCGATTGTTGTAGGTTTTGGTTTTTCTTTTTTCTTAAATAAGTTTTTCAGTTTTTCCTGAAATGACAATTTGATATCTCCGATTATGTAATTAAAAAAAATGTATTTTATTGTATTGTTTCTAACGAGCGAACAATATCTCGCCCCTTTCGGGTGCTAACAATATTCCATCCCTGCGGGACGATCAATACACAAATGTGATTTCCTAATCAAATCCCGTTAGGGATTTAATGTTGATAACCCGAACAAAAGAGAAAATTAAAGATCCCCTTAGGGATGAAATAAAAGAATAATATTTACTCAGGTTCTTTCAAAATATATCGTTCATCAAATTCAACCTCAAACAACTTCAAAAAAGTTTTGTATTCATCCATAAAAGTAATTTTTTTGTGATGGTTTTCTTGGTTTTTTATATACTCAATAACTTTTGGCAGATGGGAGTAACTATAAGAAAATGCACCATAACCTTCTTGCCATGCAAACTTAACACTTGTAAACTTTCGTTCGTTTATCCATTTAGATGATCCACCTTTGATATCTTGTACCAAATCAGATAATGATTGATGTGGTTTGTATCCAATTAATATGTGAATATGATTTGCTGTTCCATTTATGATAATCAATTTGTGTCCCTGTTTTTCTATAATACCAGCTATATATTTAAACAATTCTTCTTTCCACGCTTTGTCTATCATTGCGGTGCGGAACTTAACCGCAAATACAATTTGTATATGTATTGTTGTGTATGTGTTTGCCATTTTATTTTTCTAAAAACATTTCGTCCCAAACCGGTGCTAACTAACAATATTCCGTCCCTAACGGGACTTTTATTTTTTCTTGATATTTTCGTTTCTAACAACATTTTGTCCCTAACGGGACACTCTATTTAGATTTATTTTCTTAATCAAATCCCGTTAGGGATTAAATGTTGGTAACCCGAACAAAAGTGAAAATCAAAAATCCCTTTAGGGATGAAATAAAAATCCTACATCAACATTTTCCTTAAAATCTCATTAACAATTTTTGGATTAGCTTTTCCTTTTGATTCTTTCATAACCTGGCCAACAAAGAATCCAAAAACTTTTTCTTTACCTGTTTTATACTCTTCCACTTGTTCTTTATTTGTATCAATAATTCTTTTAATCATTGATTCAATCTCAGCTGTATCAGAAATCTGAACAAGATCTTTTTCTTTTACAACTTGTTCCGGGTCAGAATTATTCTCGATCATAATTGGAAAAATATCTTTAGCAATTTTTCCACTTATCGTTCCATCTTTAATAAGATTAATTAACTTGCCCAAATTTAACGGAGTTACAATGAAATCCGAAATATCAATTTTCTTTTCGTTAATGACTGCAAGAACTTCAGTTGTTACCCAATTGCACGCTGTTTTATAGTCATCTGTTACAGAAATTACTTTTTCATAATATTCTGCAAGTGCTTTTGTTTGAGTTAAGATTTCCGAATCATAAACCGAAAGTGAATAAACTGAAATAAATCTTTTTTGTTTTGCATCCGGTAATTCCGGTAAACTTTTTTTGATTTCATTTTTCCATTTTTCATCAACAATTACAGGCAGTAAATCGGGATCTGGAAAATATCTATAATCGTGTGCTTCTTCTTTACTCCGCATTGGGTAAGCTTCGTTTGTATCCGCATTCCACAAAAGAGTTTGCTGTACAATTTTCTCGCCGTCTTCTATAATTTCAATTTGTCTGCTCACTTCAAACTCAATTGCGCGTTCAACATTTCGAAATGAGTTCATATTTTTTATCTCAGTTTTCACTCCAAGCTTTTCTTCACCTTTTACTCTTACGGAAATATTTGCATCACATCTTAGTGAACCTTCTTCCATGTTTCCATCACAAATTCCGAGATACTGAACGATTTGTTTTATCTTACTTAAATATAAATATGCTTCCTCCGCAGTGCGAATGTCAGGCTCACTGACAATTTCCATCAAAGGAACACCGCACCTGTTAACATCAACCAGAGTAGAAGAGCTTTGATCGTGAATAGATTTTCCAGCATCTTCTTCCATGTGGATTCTGGTTATTCCAATTTTTTTTGATGAAGAATCTTTTGGATTCACTTCAATAAAACCGAATTCACAAATTGGTTCTTCGTATTGCGAGATCTGATAACCTTTTGGGAGATCAGGATAAAAATAATTTTTTCTTGCAAAAATAGAATACTCATTTATTTTACAGTTGGTAGCCAAACCCATTAACGCTGTGTATTCAACAACTTTTTTATTTAAAACTGGTAAAACTCCTGGATGACCGAGACAAACTGGACAAGTATTACTATTTGGTTCGTTACCAAATTTGGTGGAACATCCGCAAAAAATTTTTGAGTTTGTTAAAAGTTGTGCGTGAACTTCTAAACCTATAACTGCTTCGTATTTTGTATTCATAAATTGATATTGTTTACGCGGGCAAATATATGGATGATGAACTTTATATAGAAAGATTAAAATTTATCTTTTATGATAGATGGATGAAATGTTTGCTGTGCGGTTTTATATTACTTTAGATATAATTATTTTCAACATCATTTAATAACCAATTGATTTATGGAACGATTACAAAAAATTGGATTTGTACTTGGATTAGTTTCCTTTGTAATGGTTTTAATCTTTTTTAATCCAGTTCCGGAAAATCCAAACGTTGGTAAAGTTGCAGCAGTTGCATTGTTAATGGCAATTTGGTGGATAACAGAAGCTGTTCCATTAGCAGCAACATCGTTGGTGCCCTTGGTTTTCTTTCCTTTTTTTGGCGTACTTTCCGGTTCTGAAATTTCAGGTTCGTACATTAACTCAGTTATCTTTTTATTCATTGGCGGATTTATGCTTGCCATTGCAATGGAAAATTGGGGCTTGCATAAACGTATCGCTCTAAAAATTATTTCGATATTTGGTGGAACAGCAAACTCAATTTTATACGGGTTTATGTTATCCGCCGCATTTCTTTCAATGTGGATCTCAAACACTGCAACTGCGGTAATGATGCTACCGATTGCTCTTGCTGTTATCACAAAAATAGAAAATGAATTTGGCAGGGAAGAGACTAAAAATTTTTCAAAATCTATTTTACTCGGAATTGCATATTCATGTTCAATAGGTGGTATTGCAACATTGATTGGGACACCGCCAAACTTAGCTTTACTACGAATTCACAAAATCGCTTTTCCAAATGCGCCGGAAATATCTTTTGGTTATTGGATGCTTCTCGCAATTCCAATCACGATAATTTTATTAATTATTACTGCAATATTTTTATCAAAAATAGTTTTCAAGTCAAACAATAAAATAAAAATCAGCAAAGATTTTATTAGGAATGAATATAAATCGCTCGGCAAATTTTCTTTTTCCGAAAAAGTAATCGCAATAGTTTTTGGAATAACTTCTTTACTTTGGATTTTCAGAACGGATTTAAATCTTGGATTTGTAAAGATTAACGGCTGGTCTTCATTCTTTTCTACTCCTGAATTTATAGATGACGGAACAATTGCAATTACAATGGCGTTTCTACTTTTTCTTTTCCCATCAAAGGATGAAAAGCAAAAAACAATTCTTGGTGCAAACGTGTTTGAACAAATTCCCTGGGGAATCATTTTATTATTCGGTGGTGGATTTGCGTTGGCAACAGCGTTTAGTTCAAGCGGGCTTTCTGATTACATTGGAAATAATTTGCGCGGCTTAACAAACATTCCAATTTTTGTTTTGGTATTAATTATCTGTGCGATAATTAATTTTCTTACAGAGTTAACATCAAACACGGCAACTACACAAATGATACTTCCCATACTTGCATCAGTTTCAGTTGCAATTGGGTTAAACCCGCTATTGTTAATGATAGCCGCAACGCTCTCAGCATCAATGGCATTTATGATGCCTGTGGGAACGCCGCCAAATACCATTGTATTTGCAAGTAAAAGATTAAGAATTTCTGATATGGCAAAAACTGGATTTGCACTTAACATAATCAGCATTTTTGTAATCGCGATTTTAGTTTACTTTATCGGATCAATATTATTTGATTTGCAAACCTATCCGGCTTGGGCTAAATAAGTAAATTCTATATAGATTTTCTTATCAGACAAACGTTTGTGAGAAATGAGTAATAATTACCAACAATTTATTAATGCAACAGATTTTTACTTTTATTATATTTGTTACCGTTTAATAACATAAACATAAAAACAAAGAATAATGAATTTAAAAAGTTTACTGATAATTATACTTCTATCGATTTCATCAATATTTGCTCAGACTGCCTCAACTTATTTTCCATCACAGACAGGTTACAAGTGGAATTTTAAATCAGTTCCGCTCGACTCACTTAATAATCCTGTTGATTCATTAGAGTTTTATGGAATTGATTCCTTTGCGGTAGTTACTCCACATTTTGGAAAAACTGCAAATGTTGTTTTATCAAAAACAGGAACTCTAAGTACAATAAATTCAATTCCTTTTTTAGATACGACTTATTACAATTTTGATGGAACAAATGGTTTTGAATATTTTGATCCAACAATAATTTCAGGGTTACTCGGAAATGTTGACACAACTTTAGGAATTAATTTCTTAACTTTTTTTAATTCGTTAGAAGGTTGGTATCCCTATTATCGATTTGCTTCAGGTAACAATGTAGATTATCAGATATTTAAAAAAGATACGGCTATAACTGTAAATTCAATTTCTGCAACTATAAGATTTGAATTGATTGGAAAAAAACTAGCTGATGAAACTTTAAATACTGAAATCGGTACTTTTAATTGTAAAAAGTTTTTGTTGGAAGTTAGAATTAGTTATTTGCTGTTAAACATTATTCCAGTAAAAATGTTTGGAGTTGAAAATACGGTTTGGTTTGCACCTGATAACTGGAAAGTAAAAAGTTACCTCCCAACAACAAATGTAGATTTATCATACTTAGGATTTCCAGCATTTAAAATTCCAGGTTTGGAAACAAACATAACAGCACCAATTACAAGTGTTGAAGAAAACAATCCTGAAATTGTAAATGATTTTGTTTTATATCAAAATTATCCAAATCCATTTAATCCAAGTACAACAATTAAGTATTCAATCCCTGATGTCATTTCGACCGAAGGGAGAAATCTGAATGTTTTACTTATAGTGTATGATGTTTTAGGAACCGAAATTGCCACACTTGTAAACGAGGAAAAACCTGCCGGAAATTACGAAGTCGAATTTAATCCGGCATCGAGTATCAAGAATCCAGCATCCGGAATATATTTTTATCGATTACAAACTGGCAACTATATCAAAACAAAAAAAATGATTTTACTCAAATGATTTTATCACAACGATATTTAAAAAATCAATTAAATAAATTCTCAATAATATTTCTGGGGAATCTATGTTCAATTTCAGCCTAACCAATGTTTTTTATGCACCTGAAAATCAACCAGTTGAAATACCAACACGTGATGCTATCGGTGAAAAGTACAAATGGAATTTAAATGATATATACACAAGTGATGAAGAATGGGAAAAAGATTTTAAATGGGTAGAAAATAACATTCCGAATTATTCTCAATTTGAAGGAACACTTAGTTCATCTCCAGAAAATCTTTTAGCATGTCTAAAATTTGATGATGAAGTTGGAATAAAACTCGAGCGATTATATCTCTATTCTATGCTCGCAAAAGATAGCGATATGAAGGTTGCGAAATATCAGGGAATGGATGATAGAATAAAATCAATCTATTCTAAAGTGCTTGCCGCAAGTTCCTATATCAAACCAGAACTGCTTGCTATTGATGAGAAAAAGATTTTTGAAATGTTAAGCTCGAACCGCGAGTTAGAAATTTACCACCATAGTTTTGATAATCTTTTTAGATTTAGAAAGCATACGTTAGATAAAGAAAAAGAAGAACTGCTTGCCATGGCTGGCGATGTTACTCAAGTTTCTTACAATACATATTCTTTATTAACAAATGCGGATTTGAAGTTCCCCATAATTGAAGATGAAGAAAATAATAAAATTGAAATGTCTCACTCAAGATTTTATGCGGCATTGTACTCTAAAAATCGTGCATATCGTGAACGAGCATTTAAAGCTTATCTAAATCCCTTTATCGAAAACGTAAATTCTTTGGGTGCGCTGTTTAATGGAAATTTAAAATCAAATATATTTTATGCACGCGCAAGAAAATATAATTCTGCACAAGAAGCTGCGTTAGATAAAAATAATATTCCACTTAACATTGTAAAGGAATTTGCTGGACACAAAGTAATTACAACAACAATGATTATTCTCACATTAAGAGCAATGATTTAAGACAAGCTATAAACTCATTAAGTTATTGCAT
>JBDTRQ010000114.1:0-18767 GCA_039931535.1 Ignavibacteriota bacterium | reverse complement strand
CGACAGAGGAAGGCGTTTTAATCAGGACTTCAGATTATGGTCAAAGCTGGTATTACATTGGATTCGGAGAAGATTATTCATTTTACTCGCTTTATTTTTCCAATGATACCACAGCATATTTTACAGGTTGGGAATATGATTTAGGCTTCATTTTAAAAACTGAAGATAGGGGTATTAATTTTCAATATCTATATCCTGAAGCTTTTGTTAATATTAACTCAGGCTATTTTATTAATTCAAATCTTGGATATGCTGTGGGTGATCGTGGGTTTATAAGTAAAACTACTGACAGCGGTAATACTTGGGAAACACAATTCAATCAAAGTAATAAAAATCTTAATTCAGTTTTTTTTACTGACTCATTGATTGGGTTTGCTGTAGGTGATGACAGTACAATATTAAAGACTAGTAATGCTGGTCTAAATTGGGATTTGGTGGGCTCTGGTTTTACCTCTCAGCTAATGGCTTTGCATTTCCCTGAAAAGAATATAGGATTTGCCGTAGGTACAAATGGTGAAGTTTATAAAATTACAAATAATAATGCTTCATTAATTTATAGAGAAGAGTCGATTTATAATGCCTTTTACTTTGTTCATTTCATAGATTCATTAATTGGTTTTACTGGAGGATCAAATGGTAAGTTTTTTTCAACAACCGACGGGGGAAATTCTTGGCAATTAACAGATTTTCGATCACAAGATGTAATTAGTATGTGGGCTATCGACTTTTATCAGAATCAGATTGGAATTGTTTCGGCAAATGACAAATTATTAAGGACTGTCAATGGTGGCCAATCATGGTCTGTTATTAGTTCTAATACTTCTTCTTTTGATGTGAAATTTCTAAATGAGACAACATTAATCTCAGTCGGAATTCACGGAGCAATTCACAAAAGTACCAACGGTGGTCTCACATGGCAAGTAAAAAACTCGCCAACAAACCAATCATTAAAAAGCGTTGACTTTACTGATGAAAATATTGGCTTTGCGGTTGGGTGGAATGGAACTATTATAAAGACTACAGATGGAGGAGATAATTGGTCAAGTCTTAATATACCATTTACTGAAACTCTATGGAAAATAAAGTTTATTAATCAATCCAACGGATACATTATTGGGTATGAAGGTCAAATATTTTTTACATCAGATGGTGGTGACAACTGGAGTAAACAACATTCAACTACAACTGAGGATCTTAACGATATTTTCTTTTTAGATGACTTAACAGGTTATATAATAGGAAATAGCGGCACATTAATTAAAACAATAAATGGAGGAATTGTAAGTGTTGAAAAATCTGAGGAACCTTTACAACACTTTCGTCTTTCTCAAAACTATCCAAACCCATTTAATCCAAGCACACGTATTCAGTATGCAATAAGCAGTACGCAATTTGTTACACTAAAAATTTATGATTTACTTGGAAGAGAAGTTGTAACTCTTGTTAATGAAGAAAAACCGGCAGGCTCGTACAATGCACAATTTACAATGAACAATGTACAATTAAGTTCAGGAATTTACTTTTACCGTTTACAGGCTGGTAATTATGTGGAAACTAAAAAGATGTTACTTCTAAAATAAACTCAGCGAGCTTTGCGTTTTTTCTTTGCGCTCTTTGCGTGAAATGTTTTTCTTTCACGCAAAGTACGCCAAGGTTTTTCGCGAAGAACGCAGAGAAATTATTTCACATCTTCAACCTTAATATTCACAACATCACTAAAACCATTTAACTCAGGATAGTACATTAAGTACCCCTGTGCAGGCATAATTTTATACTCACCGGGAATTTGTGCTTTGATGATGTATGAAAATTCCATTTTACTTTGGCAGCTTGTTACAAAGAATGCAACTTTTTCATCACGGTATTCACGATCAGCATACTGCCATCGCCACGGCATATAATCGTAATAGTAATCGTAGTAAGTTTGATAATTATTTTCACCATCAATAAAATACTTATCCATATCTTTTACAACCTCAAAACCTGAAGGCAGCATATCCTCAAGAATAAAGTAATCCAGATTATCAGATTTTGATTCCACAACAGTTTTTACAAAAATATCCTGTCCGCTTGTAACAGTGCCGTTAAATTTTTTCTTGTAATAAATAATATGTCCATCTTTTTCACCGGTTTCTAAAACATAATATTCACGTTTGATTTTAAATCCGTTATCGTGTTTAATATCAGAAAGATTTTCTGAAAAGTATTCGGTAATACCAGAGAAATAAAGCTTACCTTTACCAGATTTTTCAATCCTTAAAACATTCTTTCCTTTTTTCAAATCAGTGTTTGAAAATTTGAATGTTTGTGATTCTTTATAAACATCACTGCTGTTAAAATCCTTTTGGGCAACTTCATTTCCATTTAGAAATACTTTAACAGAATAATTTGGATCAAGTTCTTTTGTAATTTTCAAATAATCTGTTAGTGCAAACAAGACAACAGAAGTTTCCTGAGTTGATCTCCACGAGTAACCTTGTTTCTTTTTCATCAGCCAGTTTATTGCTTTAGAAATCAAATCGGAATTCCCATCAACATTAAGCAAAGCTTTAACAGCAAAGGCTGTTCCCTGCACATTATCATTCTGCCATCTGTAATGCCACTCTTCTCCGCCCCAAAATGCAAATGATTTTTCTTCGTTAACCTGTTTCTTTAATCTTGCGGCAGCATCTTTTGCTTTTTGAGTTTCATCCATATTATTTAAAGTAATAGCAAGTAAAGAAAGCGGATAAGATTTTAGATCTTTACGAAGCAGAATATTTATTATCTCAATGTAATTATTCTTATCGTAATTTTGATTTTTCAAAGCTGTGCTTAGCGAGTAAAGCATATAAGCTAAAGTTGTTTCATCAGCATCAGGTTTTGCATTTGTAATTTGATTTTTAAGATTGTTAATGCCGTTGTAAAAAACATTCTCATTAATATCATAACCAGCCTTGCGAGCCAATGACATTCCATAAATTACATAAGCTGTCATATAAGGATGAGTTTGATCATTTGTCCACCAGCCCCAGCCGCCATCGGAATGTTGAAAATCGTAAAGACGTTTTAATCCTGCATCAACATATTTCGGAAGTTCTTCAATCGTTTGAGATTTTAACGGAGCATTAATTTCTTTAAAAGTATTTGCAACAATTATTGTGGGTAGAAATCTGCTCATTGTTTGCTCAACGCAGCCATAAGGATATCCGGCAAGATCATCAAGCGATTTTAGAATTGTTCCCGCCAGCGATGGGTTTAGTGTAAATGAAAAGTTTGCACTTCTTAAATCAACATCATTTGGAATTATAAATTCAAGATATTCATTTAAATTTTCTGCTGAATAATCAGCAACCAAAGGTTCAATTATCTTTACTCCGTTTGGAATTATCTGAACCTTAACTTCCATCGCATCAGATTCTTCGTTTGTAAGTGCGGATGCTTTTAAAGTTGCTTCTCCGGTTGGATAATCAACTTTAATTTTCCAATCAATTCGTAATTCGGAGTTTGCAGGAATTTCAACTTCATAAATTTTCTTTGATGTAAAGCTGCTGTTCTCAAATCCTTTGGAATTAATTTTTGAACCAATCAGTTTTAGTTTATCAGAAGTAAATTCAATCTTAGTGGTTTTTGCTGATGAAAGATAATTATGCACATTTGTAGAAATCACAACTTCATCATCCTGCCTAAAGAAACGCGGCGTTTCCATTCGCACTAACAAATCTTTTCTGCTGATAAACTTGTTTACTTTTTGTCCAACATCTGTTTGTTTGGTTATACCGCGGACTGTTGTTCGCCAGGTTGTTAAGTTATCGGGAATTTTAAACTCAACTTTTGCTTTTCCGTTTTCATCTGTAACAACATGAGCTTTCCAAACTAAAGCATCAACAAAATTTGTGCGCACATCTGCTTGCACATAAGCGGCTTTATCATTTGATTCTTTTTTCATCATCTTGCCATCCGCTATGGACATTTCACTTACCATTGGCGAAGCATCTTGTCTTACATTACTATTACCTAATTCATCTCCTTTCCCCATTCCACCAACTCCACGCACAAGCATCTCTTCTAATTTATCCTTTTGGGATTCTTTGATTGTGAAATTATATTTCTTCTCACCATCAACTTTAACATCATCAATTAAAAGCATTCCGCTATTGCTAACAGAAATGAATAATTGATATTTTCCCTTTGCAACGTTTTCAATTTTATAATTGCCAAGAGAATCCACGCTTGCTGTGTAGTAATTTCGCTCACCTGTAAGAATTACAAATAAACCATCGGGAAACAACTCCTCTTTTTCAATTGTAATCTTTCCGTAAAGTTTGCCTTTATGTTTTGAGTTATCCTCTTTATATGAAAAATAATTCTTATCAATGTAAGTCGCGGGTCTGCTTGATGAACTAAAGTAACCTGATTGCAAAGAATTATAAGTCGCCATATAAGAATACTGCGGGGAATAAAAAAATGTTTCTATCGGCTGAGTTTCATCTTCTTTAATGGCGTAAATACTTTCATCAATAATTCCAAAAGATACTTCCGTATTCTTAACCGGATTTCCACGAAAATCTTTTACAACAATTTCATAATCAGCCTGCTCGCCGGGTTTGTAAGTTTCTTTGGATGGCGTAAGCGATATGTTTAAAAATTTATCAACAGCAAGTACGCCGATTAACTTTGAAGTTTGATAAAGCATTCTATCTTTTATAAAGTTGATTGAGATATTAAAGCTTGGCGAAAATTTATCCGTAAGCTTTTCACGTATTTCAAAACTGTTGTTTACTGGTTTTAGTTTTTTGTAGGATAAAATTTTATCTGTTTCGTAAGTGAGCAGTAATTCCTGATTATTATCCTGCAGAAAAACATAAGCGATTAACGAATCACCTTTTTCATAGGAATCTTTATCAGTTATAATCTCCAATCCAGCATTTGATCTTTGATAATAATAGTTGTTCGCATCGCCTACATAAAAAGAACTTGAAGCAACTATCTCTCTTTCCTTTTCATCAAAAGCAATAATCTGATAATTAAAATATCCCGCTAAATCATTTTTAGGTTTGAACGTAACCACAGCCGAGCCTGCTTTATTTGTATTTGCAAACAAAGTATCGCTCTGTGATTTCATCCGCATACTTTTCGGATCATCGGGATAATTAATAATAACCCTAAAATCAGTTTGTACAGGTTTATCAGAAAAATTTGAAGCATTTACTTTTAGTTTAACATCTTTGCCAAGCTGGAAAAACCATTTATCGGGCGAAGTTGAAATCGTAAACGAGCCGCGTGTTACAAATGCACTTGAAGAACCAGAAACCGCTCTGCGGGATGCATCTGTAACTTCCGCAGAAATTATATATTGATAATCGTAATCTTTATCCGATTCAACTTTGTAACTAAATTCAAACTTGCCATCTTCATTTAAAACTCCGGATTCCTGATGAATCATTTCCTGCTGTCCGCCGAAGTATCTTTCATTTCTAAAACCTTTATAAAACCAGCTCCACTCGCTAAAATACCACCACGGGCGCCAGTAGGTTTGTTTGTAAATCTTAACTTGTACAGTTGCGTTTTTAACCGGCGAACCGAAATAGTAATCCGCAGAAACTGTTGCAGTAATCTTATCACCTGCTGAATACTGAGGTCTATCGGTTGTAACGTTTACTTTGTACTCTGGTTTTTTGTACTCCTCAACCGAAAATGAGCCATAATAGCTTTGTCCATCTTTTGTAAGATTGATTGTATAATTTCCAAGGTCAGCCTCACCATCCAAAATAAAACTTGCCGAAAGTGAACCAAATTCATTTGTTTCTGCTTCACCGGAATAAACTTCTTTGTTCTTTGGTGATTTAACTGAGATTCCAATTTTTACATTAGGAACATTTAGGATTTCATTTCCCTTTTTGTTCCTAAAGATTGCTTTAAAGTTTACTTCCTGTCCTGGTCTGTAAACCGGCTGCTGAGTGTAAACGTATGCGGTTAAATATTCATTCTGGTTTTGATTGAAATAAAAATATGGGTCACTTAGCACTATTTCATCGCCAGAATAACCGTAAAGCTGGATATAACTATTTTCCAATCCTTTAATATCCGCCAAGGTGGCAAAAAGCAATCCATCTTTGTCAGAAATTTTAGAACCAACAGATTTTCCGTTTTGATAAAAATCAAATCTTGCCTTCTTAACAAACTCCCCTGTCTTTGCATCAGCAATAAACGCCAAAACTTCTTTCTGGTTATTTTTATAAACCATCGCATAGTTTGTTACCACGATTGCACAATACCCAACCTTATCGTTACGAATCGCCTGAACAATGTAGATGCCCGGTTCATCTATCTTCCCGATTGTAACTTCGCCATTGTTATAATTATTTGCGGAAAGTTTGAACTCCCATTCCTTAATAAATCGGGTGTGTTTTAGTAAAAGCTCTTTGTCTTTTCCCCAAACATCAAACGCATATCGGCTGTTGCTTTGATCGAGCAAGGAAAAAAATCTAACCGGATCATCGATCCTTAATAGTTTCATCGAAAACTTCTTCGTACCCTGCGAGTAAGAGTAAAGATTTAGCTTCGCCACATCTCCCGGCGCAAATGTCGTGTAGTTTGAAAGATAGAAATTATCATTTTCATCAGACAGCGGCATTTGGGTTGAGCCACCGATAAAAAATGATGTAATAAAAACTGCAATTAGGAAAATTATTCCTTTTTTCTGAATCGATCTCATATTTTTCTCCGATTTTAGAGCCTTATACAAACTTAAAAAATAAAAGTGCCAAAGTCTTTTATTATATTTTTATTATCTCGATCAGGGAAGGTAGATAGCAGTTTTTAAAAATACATCGAATTCGACTTTAATACCAAATTAGTCAAATGATTGGGAATATGTGATGTGAGACTTTGGAGACAAATATTATGTTGGATAGTCTTACACCTCGAACTATTTTTGAATCAGCAATCCGATATGTTTAATAAAAGAAGAGGTCTTATTGAGATCATTTGCAAAGATATTTTTTGTTCTTGTTTTAGTTGCGCTGGTTGGTTTTACTGTAATAGTAAACAAAGATAAAATAGCCGAGCCGGTTGTAACTGAAGATTCAGGTTCTGTAGAAGAAGCAGTTGTAACTGCTGATCGTTCTTTGGTTGAGTTTGTGGATAAGGGAAACATGAAAGCATCATGGTATGGTCCTGGTTTTCATGGCAGATTAACCGCAAATGGAGAAGTTTACGATCAGATGTCATTTACAGCAGCTCATAAATCATTCAAATTTGGCACATTATTAAAGATTACTAATCTTAAAAACAATAAATTCGTAGTAATCAGGATAAATGATAGAGGTCCTTACGTAAGCGGAAGAGATCTTGATCTTTCTAGAGCAGCAGCCCTTGAGCTTGGAATGGTAAAAAGAGGCGTTGCAAAAATTAAGGTTGAAGAAATCAAAATTGCAGGATTAGATAATCTGGTGATGAACTAAAAAAACTCATCATATAAAAGAATTAAAGCCCGGATTAGCCGGGTTTTTCTTTTTTAAACCCAATAGATAATTCCAAATCTAAATTTAATTGAATTACTTTCCGGCTTACCTTATTTTAGCATAGTAAATATGAATAAATAATATAAATCATTTAATAATCGGAGCTATTATGTTAAGTAAAATAAAAGAATTATTGGGTAAAGATGCTGATTCCCTGTTATCGTACAAGGCAAAATTCCCAAAAGAGCAATTAAATTTACCAGGACCAGATTTTGTTGACAGAATCTTCGCTCAGACAGACAGAAATATTAATGTTTTAAAAAATCTTCAATGGATTTTTCAAACCGGCAGATTAGCTGGAACAGGCTATGTTTCTATCCTTCCGGTTGATCAAGGAATTGAACACAGTGCGGGTGCATCTTTTGCACCAAATCCAGTTTATTTTGATCCTGAAAATATTGTAAAGTTAGCAATAGAAGGCGGATGTAATGCAGTTGCTTCTACTCTTGGTATACTTGGAATGACCGCTAGAAAATATGCTCACAAAATTCCATACATCTTGAAGATCAACCATAATGAACTACTAACTTATCCAAACAAGTTTGATCAAATAATGTTTGCCAGCGTTGAACAGGCTTATGATATGGGTGCTGCAGCAGTTGGTGCAACTATTTATTTTGGATCGGAAGAAAGTGCACGACAGATAATTGAAGTAAGCGAATCGTTTCAATACGCACACGAGCTTGGAATGGCTACAGTTTTATGGTGTTATTTAAGAAATCCAGGTTTTAAATCTGATAAAGATTACCACGTTTCTGCTGATTTAACCGGACAGGCAAATCATCTTGGGGTAACAATTCAGGCTGATATTATCAAACAAAAACTTCCTGAAAATAACGGCGGATACAATTCATTAAAGGGTTACGGCAAAACTCATAAAAAAGTTTACACAGATTTATCAACCGATCATCCAATTGATTTAACACGTTACCAGGTTATTAATAATTATATGGGTCGTGCAGGATTGATAAACAGCGGAGGAGCTTCCGGTGATAACGATTTTGCTGAAGCAGCAAGAACTGCAGTTATTAACAAACGTGCAGGCGGAATGGGATTGATTTCCGGTCGTAAAGCTTTCCAACGCCCAATGAGCGAAGGTGTGCAATTATTAAATCTTATTCAGGATGTTTACGCTGAGAAGAAGATAACTGTAGCTTAGTTTATAACCCCCTCTTTATCTCCCCCTTTCGTAAAGGGGGAGAAATTGTTTTAGACGTATCGCCAAAAATTTAGATCAAACAAATTCTAAGATCTCTTCAATTCCATCAACAATAAAATCAGGATTTTCTAATTCTAAAAGTTTTTTAGTTCTATAGCCGTAAATTACTCCGCAAGTAAAACTACCTGCATTTTTGCCGCATTGAATATCAAGTTCTGTATCACCAACCATTAGAGTATTTTTTAAATCAATACTTAAATCCTTACAAATTATTTGCAGCGGTTGGGGTGATGGTTTATGTGCAATGCCATCGCGTCTTCCCATAACCATATCAAAATATTTTGTTAGATTAAAATATTCTAAAATCTTATCCGCTTGCTCTTGAACTTTAGTTGTGAGTAGAGAAATTTTTATGTTTTTATTTTTTAGGGCAGCTAATGTTTCCTCAACTCCATTATACAGCGTGGAGTATTGCATCTGCTCAAAATAATTTTCTTTGTAGATATTTATAAACTCATCAAAACTCGGAACATCAATATGAAACGCATTAAAAATATCATTAAAATGCTGCCCAATTTTAGTTGCAAATAATTCTTCATCTATATTAAAGTTGATATTGAGTTTGTTTAGAGTATATGCGGTTGCCTCATAAATCGTTTTATTGGAATCAACTAGAGTTCCATCTAAATCAAAACAACAATGAGTTAAGTTTAGGTTATTTTTACTTTTCAAATTGGAAAATCCTACCTGTGTTTGTTTAATTAATAATCAAAACATTTGTTATGCTAAATCAAAAAAAATCTCAAAGTCTTTTTTTTTAATGTTTAAAGATACAACTTACGTTTAAGAAAATACTGCATTTGCCTGATTGAAAAGTGTAGATGGATTTCTAAATTTTACCATTAAAAAACATGTGTCTCATCAAGAGTTTCTGTAGAAGAATTTTTTACCTAATACAAATAAATTTTATATTTATTAACAACTAATTAATGGCATAATTATTTATGCGATTACAACCTAATCATTATACATAAAGGAGTCCTAAATGAAAAAATCGTTCTTACTTTTTGCGTTTCTATTTTCTCTTGTTCTTGGGATAAGCCAAAATATCTTTGCTCAAAATGAACCTGTTCTTTACTTTTGCGAAAAGTATGGTAAAAACGGTGAAGTCGGAGTAAGCGATAGATTTACAACCGGATATTTAACTGTTATGGTTAAAAGCGATTATGCACTTGATCTGGAAGATTGTTCAATTCAGTTTGATCTGTACAATGCAAGATCAAAAAAGTTTGAGTACTACAAAAAGTTTGACTATGTAGTAGAACCTGATATGAAATATGTTTTCTTCGCAAAGAATGATGATAGCGATTTGAAATTTGAAGATCCAGGTTTTTATAGAGTGTTTTTACTTAACGCCAAAGACAAAACTGTAGCGAGTGCTCTAATTGAAATTATTGATTAATATCCAATAATTAATATTATACATTGAATTAAGCGGTACTTTTGTACCGCTTTTTTTATTTTAAAGCAAAATTATTTGTTTAGATGTTTTAACTTTGGGTATTAACTAAAATAAATTTGATATGATAAAATTAAACTTAGGCTGCGGAAAAGATATTAAAGATGGATATGTAAATCTTGATATAGTAGATTACGGCGGGAACCAGATTCACGATATAAATACTTTGCCCTATCCTTTTTCGGATAATCATTTTGATGAGATTTATGCTTCACACGTGCTTGAGCATATCGATAACTTCAACAAAGTTGTAACTGAGCTTTATAGAATTTTGAAACCAAATGGAGTTATGATCGTTTATGCTCCGTTTTTTCTAAACACTAAGTATTTTGGCGATCCGGATCATAAAATTCCATTTTCAATTCGTACGTTTGATAATTATGAATACATCGGAAACCGCAAACTAAAGTTTTATGAAAAATGGAAATTGAATCATCGAACAAATTATGAAACTGGTGCTCAGTTTGAAGTTCTGGAAAAGAAATTTATAACATCACATTTTGCTGTTCTTAAATGGATGGATTTTTTTGTAAACATCGAACCGGTTATGTATGAAAGATTTTTTTCAGGAATCTTCTCTCCCGAAGAAGTTTATTTTAAACTAAGAGCAATTAAATAAATCTTTGTAAAATATTTCTCTCTCATGCGGAATGACAGTAGAACCCTGAGTTGTCATTTCGAGAAGTCTTCGACGAGAAATCTTAAGGATTCCTCACAGTCGTTCGGAATGACAGATTATTCAAATCATTTCTACCGAATTACTTCTTTAGTTTTATTGCTTCATAAATAATCAGCAGCCATCCAATTAAAAAACAAAAGCCGCCAATTGGAGTTATCATTGCAAAAGTTCTTATTCCTGATGTTGAATAGATATAAAGTGAGAATGAAAATAATACTATTCCGAGTAGTAAAAATATTGATGGCAGTTTAGCTTTTATCAAAGTATTTAAAGATAAAGCAAGCAAAACAACGGAATGAATTAGATGATAAAGCACTCCTGTTTTATAAACATCCAGTATTTCTGAAGTAAGTTTTTCCCGCAATCCATGTGCACCAAATGCGCCGATTGCTACTGCTGTAAATCCGGAAACTGCCGAAATAATTATCCACGTTCTTCTATCATTCATTGTCTGGTATCCTCAATTTGTATTGAATAGTAAAAACAAATTTCATTAACTTTGCCCACAATTTAATAACAACAAAGAAAAGAAATGAAGATATTACAAAAACTTATCCTGCCTTTATTATTAATATTGGTCGTATTTATTATGTACAAATTCTACTTTGCCAAAAGTGGACTTGGCTCATTTGATGATTTTGATCCAAACAATACAGCAGTTAAAGAAATACATGTTCAATTAGTTGTTGATCGTGGAATAACACAACAAGGTGAAGATGTTGTATTTTACGCAGCAGATAAAAATGGAAAAATTATGATGGCAAACGGACATGTAACTCTTCCAAATGGATTTGAAAAAGCTGAAGTAATAATTCTTAAAGGTCATTTAAGCGGGAATAGTTTCCACATGCACGAAATTGAGATAGAATAACTAAGTGTATGAAAGACTTTGAACTCGTTTCAAACTACAAACCGTCCGGTGATCAGCCGGAAGCAATTAAACAGCTTGTTGAAGGCGTTAATCGAGGTGAAAAGTTTCAAACTTTACTTGGTGTTACCGGCAGCGGAAAAACTTTTACTATTTCAAATGTTATTCAGCAAACCCAAAAACCGACTTTAATAATCTCACATAATAAAACACTTGCGGCACAGCTTTACTCGGAGTTTAAATCTTTCTTTCCAAATAATGCTGTTGAATTTTTTATAAGCTACTACGATTATTATCAACCGGAAGCGTATGTTGTTTCCCGCGATGTTTTTATCGAAAAAGATTTTTCTGTTAACGAAGAGATTGACCGATTACGTTTGAAAGCTACTACTTCTTTAATCGAAGGAAGAAAAGATGTTATAGTTATTGCAAGCGTTAGCTGTATTTATGGTATTGGTGCGCCGGATGAATATGCAAAGCAAATCATATTTATAAAAAAAGGCGAGAAGCTTGATCGCAAAAAATTTCTGCGAGAGCTGATCGATATTTATTACTCAAGAAATGATGTTGAGTTTAATCGAGGTACTTTTCGCGCTCGTGGTGATGTAGTTGAAATTATTCCCGCTTACCAGGATGAAGAAGCGATACGTGTTGAGTTTTGGGATAACGATGTTGAAAAGATTTCAATCATTGATGCTGTAACCGGAAAAGTAATTCGTGAAGTTGAATCTGTTCCAATTTATCCGGCAAAATATTTTGTTACTGACCGCGGTAAAATGCAAAAAGCAATTTATAATATCGAACAAGAGTTATCTGAACAATTAGATGTTCTTCGTAAAGAAGAAAAATATTTAGAGGCACAGCGTCTAGAGCAGAGGACAAAGTTTGATATCGAAATGATGAAAGAGATTGGTTACTGTTCGGGAATCGAAAACTATTCCCGCCACATGGATTTGCGTGAACCAAATTCTCGTCCTTCAAATTTGTTTGATTATTTTCCCGATGATTTTCTTTTAATAATTGATGAATCACATGTTACAATTCCGCAAATACGAGGAATGTATCTTGGCGATAGAAGCCGCAAACAAACCCTTGTTGATTATGGTTTTCGCCTTCCATCTGCACTTGATAACCGACCGATGAAATATGAAGAATTTATGGGAATGCTGAATCAAGTAGTTTTTGTAAGCGCAACTCCTGCTCTTTATGAGTTGGAATTGTGTGGTGGAGTTATTGTTGAACAAATTATTCGTCCTACAGGTTTGCTCGATCCTGAAATTGAAGTTCGCCCGATTAAAGGACAGATTGATGATCTAATTGCTGAGATCAGAAAAAAGGTTGTAATTAAAGAACGAGTTCTTGTTACAACTCTTACAAAAAAAATGGCAGAAGATCTTTCTGATTATCTCGATAAGATTGGGATTAAAGTTCGCTACATTCATAGCGATATTGATTCGTTGGAGCGAGTTGAGATTTTAAGAGATTTACGTTTGGGTGAGTTTGATGTTTTAGTTGGAGTAAATCTTTTGCGAGAAGGTTTGGATTTACCGGAAGTTTCTCTTGTTGCAATTATCGATGCAGATAAAGAAGGATTTTTAAGAAGCGAACGCTCGTTAATGCAAACTGCCGGAAGAACTGCGCGAAATGTAAACGGAAAAGTAATTATGTATGCGGATAAGATTACTGAATCGATGCGCAAAACTATTACCGAAACCAACCGCAGACGAAAACTTCAACAGGAATACAATGAGCAAAACGGAATTGTGCCTGCAACAATTTATAAATCGATTGAAGATATAATGTCTTCAACTTCCATCGCTGATATCAGAAAGAAAGATGAAAAACCGAGTTATGGTTTTTCAAAAGTTGCCGAACCGATTCTTAAGTATATGGATAAAGAACAAAAGGAAGATCTTGTTGCGCAGTTAAATGATGAAATGCACAAAGCTGCAAAAGATCTTGAGTTTGAAAAGGCTGCTAATCTGCGTGATGAAATTTCTAAATTAAAAAAGATGATAGGATAATTTTTAAGTCTTCAGTCCTCATTTCACAGTCTGCAAAATTCCTTTGCGCACTTAGCGAAATGATCTTTGCGGCTTTGCGTGGAATTTTTCCCTCTCAGAGACAAAAAGTCGTTAAGTTAATTTTATGATAGCGGTAATCACTTCGGGAACCTTTTCATCCTTATAGGTTACTTTTTCCAAAAACAATCCAGATGGCGGCGCAGTAAATTTGGCAGGCTCGTTTGTTTTGTTGTTTAGGTAAAATAAAATATCTTTTTCAGATTTTCTTCCTCTTCCGACTTCTGCTAATATTCCAACAATTCTTCTTACCATTTTCCAGATAAAATGTGAGCCGATTATTCTTATTAGAATTAAATCGCCTTCTTCTTTTAACTGAATATCATCAATTAAAACCTTTGTGGATTTTTCTGTAGGATCATCATCAGAAAAAGAAGAATAGTTATTCATACCTAGAAATAGTCTTGAAGCTGATTCCATTTTATTAAAATCAAGTTGGTCTTTTATCCACCAAACAAAGTTTTTACCAAACGCTGTTCGCCTTCTTGATATTTGATAAACATAACTCCGTGAGGTCGCATCATGTCTTGCATGAAAGTTTTGATTAGTTTTTTCAACTTCCAGAATTGTGATATCGTGTGGAAGATTATCATTTAGTTTCATTCTAATAATTTCAGGAGCTAAAACAGTTTTCACATCAAAATGTGCAACCTGGCAAATTGCATGTACTCCGCTATCCGTTCTGCCTGAACCTTGAATATCAATAAATGAATCGCCAAAGACATCTACCGCAGCTTTATGAATTGAACCTTGAATCGTTTTTGCATTTTCCTGTTTTTGCCAGCCGGAATACCGCGTACCTTCGTATTCGATAAAAAGTTTAAAGCGGGAATAATTTTGATTTGTTACTTTACGTTTATCGGATGCAAAAGGTTTGCCCTTAAATTGGCTGCCGGATTTACCCTTAAACTTTTCTTTGGAATAAAACTTCTTGCCTCTCAATTTAATCTCATTGTTTCTTCTGCGTAATCAAATTGAGTTTCGTAAACTCGTACTTTTACAGATGAAATGTTTGATGGCAAAATGCATTTTTTTATTTCTGATAAAAGATAAGTACAAATATTTTCTACGGTGGAGTTAAAATCCACAACTGTCTTTTTAGACTTCATCTCTTCTAAAAATTCAAGAACTACTTTGTCGTCTTTTGTAACCATAAAAGAATGATCGAGTTTTTCTATTACGGGATTTATTATTTTTTCAACATCGTAATAATCGATCACCATCTGGTTCTTATCTAATTCACCTTCAAACTCTACAATCATTTTGTATGAGTGTCCGTGAATGTTTTTACACAGTCCAAAATGTTCGGGAAGTCTGTGCCCCATTTCCCATCTAAATTCTTTTGCAATTTTCATAAAACTTTCTCATTGAATTTTTAATTTTTCGGGATTTTGCCTAACATCAAAAACCGAAACTACTTTTATAGTTTCATCTTGGATGGAATAATAAATTGTGATTTGTTTTGTTAAAACTGAGCGGCGTATATTTTCTTTTTTAAAAGTTTTTGGATATAATTCAGGATATAGGGTCAGTAAATCAACTCTTTTGTTTAACTTCCTGGCAAATTCCGAGACTTCTTTTTTTGACCAAGTTATACTAATAAATTCAAAAATACTTTTAACTTCATTTAAAGCTCGATCAGACCATTTTAGTTTATAACCATTTTTCATAGATCTTTTTTACTTCAGAATGATCTACAACTCGTCCTGCCTTAATATCCTCAAGACCTCTTTCAATTGAAGCTTTCTCTGAATCAGAAATCTCATCCCACCAATCAGTTTCCTTTGAATGATCTTTCAAAAGTCTGATTCTTGCAATAATAGATTCATCTTTAAGATTTGTGATCCAATCAATAATCTTTAACTTTTCACTATCTAAGTTCATTTTAACATCTCCAGAAAATTATTTCTTATTAAAGATATGTTTAACGATTAGAAAACACAATACAGTTTACACACCTTTCGTTTCCGGATGCCAAATAAATTTGTGCATCTGAAGTTGAAATCTAACTTTTAATTTATCTTCTAAAATCCAATTTACTAATTGAACTGGTTCAAGTTTTCCAAAGATTACAGAAAAAAGCAACTTGCATTTTTTATCTAACTCGTATTTCAAAATTATTTCTTTAGTCCAATCATAATCTTCCCTGCTACCGATAACAAATTTTATTTCATCATTGGGTTTTAAGTAATTAATATTTTCGTAAAGATTTTTCTTCTCCATTCCGCTTGATGGACATTTTAAATCCATAATTACTTTTACTCTTGGGTCAATATCTTTTATGGAAAGACTTCCGCTTGTTTCAATCAAAACTTCAAATCCGCCATCACAAAGCTGCTTCATCAATTGTAAACATTCTTCCATCTGTACGAGTGGTTCGCCGCCTGTAACTTCAACAAGTTTGCAATCATACTTTTTTATCTCATCAATAATTTCAGAAATGGATAAATCTTTTCCATCATAAAAAGCATATTCTGTGTCGCAATAAGTGCATCTTAAATTGCAAAAAGTTAAACGTACAAATACGCACGGAAGCCCCGCAGCTGTACTTTCACCCTGAACAGAATAATATATCTCATTTACCTTAAGCATAAAAAGTGCGATTTTGAACTATTTTCTAAATAAATTGTGGGCAAAGTTACTAAACGTAAGTTTGATATCAAACGAGGCATTACCTATATTTGGCTCACATTTTTTAACTAATAATAAGGTTTTTTGTAAATGGCTCATCATAAATCGGCAAAGAAGAGAATTAGATCCTCTGAAAGAAGAAAAGCAGTTAATAAAATGACTGACTCTAAAATTAAAACTGTAATTAAGAAAGCATTAGCTACCGATAAAAAGGAAGAATTAGAAGTTTTATACAAAGAAGCTATTTCTGTTTTGGATAAAGGAACATCAAAAGGCAGATTGCATAAAAATACTGCTGCAAGAAAAAAATCTAAGTTAACAAAGCACTTTAATAAAGTTACGGCAGCAGAATAAGTTTGATGATTTTATGAATATTAAAAAGCTCTTCGGTTGAAGAGCTTTTTTGGTTTTAAATATCACTCAATAAATATTTACCTTCCGTTTCAGGGATATAAAATCTAACGGCTTTAACATTTCCATTTTTATCTTTTTCTGCTTTTACTTTTTTCTTTATCAACACGCTGTGCTCAATTGTAACATTATCATCAACAACAGAACCGAAAAGATAGCTTGAACCTTTTATCAAAACATTCTTACCTATTCGTAATGGAAATTCATCGCTGCCTGTCATATTAACACTTGATTCAATTGTTGAGTTTTCACCTATTACAATGTTGCCTTTAATTATATCACTCCAAAGTATTTTAACATTGTCTTGTATCGTTAATGTTTGATTGGGAAAAGTTGAAAGATGAACTGTGCGCCATATTTGTATATTTTTTCCAAATACAACATTTCCGTTTATATAAGCCGCTCTACCAATCTCAACATTGTAATTTAACTTTACTCCATCACCAATGTAAGCGCCTTTACCAATTTGGATATCAAGAGGAACTCCTTTTTTATCCATTTCTATTAAATCGTTTACAACTGAATCATGAATAAAAAAATCATCAGGATCATCAATCTGGATTATGTTCTTTAATTTTTGATAAACATTTCTGCGTGCAATTTCATCCATTTCTTTTAGAACGGATTTATCATTAAATCCCATTACAACGTATTGATTTTTTGGACTTACAGCGCCAACTGAATATCCTTTTTGATTAAACAACTCAATTAAATCAGTAATGTAGATTTCATTCTGTGCATTGTTGCTGGAAAGATTTTTTATCAAATCAATTAATTTCTTATAATCAAAAGCATAAACACCTGAATTAAATTCATCTGTTTCAATAAGTTCTTTTTTAGTGTAACTGTATTTATTGTTTCGATAAGTTAATTCGTATGGTTTATCATCAGGCAAAGCAAGTATATCTTTAAACTCCATGATGCGAATTACATTCCCATTACCATTTCCATCTTTTGTTCTGATAATTCTTCCGGAAAGAATACTTCAAGTGGTAAAATATGTTTAGGTTTTATCTCAGTCTTTATCCCACCAGGAACCTGCTTTTTCAGCAATTCAATAAAATCCGGGCTTCGTAAAAAGACTTTTAAAAAATCAATATCAATTTTCTTTCTATTAAATTCATAAGAAGAGTAATGAATTGTTGCGGTTATATCTTCTTCTCCTTCATAAACACTTATTGCACCTTTTTCAACATTGATTCCAGAAATGACCAAATCCCCCTTTTTAATGAGAATCATATCCGTATTTGAAGCTTTATTGGAAATGAATATATGCCCGGAGAAATTTATCTTATCAATTCTCTTTAATTTTGCAATTGCTTTGTCATTAGGTCTAAAACGATTTTCCCTGTTAATCAAAGCCTCACTAAGTTGCATTTTTTTCCAAGCCATTTTATTCGCCTTTTAACTCGTTCAGTAATGAAATTGATTCTTTGAATGACTTTTCTAAACTGCCGATTATTGCTTTCCTATCATAAATAACTTCCTCAACAACCTTATTTGGATTTTTTATATCCAAATCATAATTACGTTCAATAATGGTATCTATCGAAACCTTCCAGCACTGTTCGCTTTCGGTACGTTTCTTCCACCATTTTTTAATGGGGTCAAATTCTTCAATGCGTATGGGTTTAGTTTTGTTATAGGCTTTGGCGCCTTCGGGCAGGCGGTGCTCGTAGTACCAGATATCTTTTGTGGGCTTTCCTTTTTCAAAGAAAATTAAATTGGTGTTTACTGTGGCATAGGGCGCAAATACAGATTGCGGCAGGCGTATAATGGTATGCACATTACAGTCTTCCAGCAGTTTTTGCCTTACCCTTGATTTTACGCCCTCACCGGTAAGGCTGCCATCAGGCAAAACAATGCCGGCACGGCCGCCTTCTTTTAGCAGTTGTATAAAGAGTATTAAAAAAA
>JBDTRQ010000113.1:0-16948 GCA_039931535.1 Ignavibacteriota bacterium | reverse complement strand
TAAAAGGATTAAAAATTGCCGTAATGGGCTGCATCGTAAATGGTCCCGGAGAAATGGCAGATGCTGATTATGGCTACGTTGGTTCCGGCGTGGATAAGATTACTTTGTACCGAGAAAAAAATGTAGTTAGGCGTAACATTCCAGCCAAAAATGCAGTTGATGAGTTAATTGAGTTAATTAAAGAAGATGGGAACTGGGTTAATCCTGTGATTTAGTGCAATCAAAAATTGTTTATTTTATAGGATAGGATTATATTTATGCATTAAATATGATAAGACTAAATCCGAGAAAAATTAAATTCCTTGCTAAGACTGAACTCAACAGTCAAAATGCGAACAACACAAGTTTATAAAAATGCACTCTATATAAAAGTAGGGTGCATTTTTTTTTGATATTATGAGATGTGACAAAATCATTAAAATAATTGAAGACTGGGCACCAAGATCAATCGCCTGGGAAAAAGACAACGTTGGGTTACAAGTTGGATCATTACGCCGAGAGATTACAAAGATTTTGCTTTGTTTAGATGTTGATGAAAAGGTTGTTGATGAAGCGAGCCGTAAAAAATGTAACTTGATTATTAGCCATCATCCTCTTCTTTTCCGTTCTTTAAAAAAAGTTGATGTTGAGACAGATAAAACCTCACGCATAATTGAAAAGCTGATCAAAAAAAATGTTACTCTTTACTCCGCACACACAAATTTAGATTTTACAAAAGACGGTGTAAGTTTTCAACTTGCAAAGAAATTAAAACTCACCAATCAAAAATTCCTTGTTAATCTTTCATCAAACCAAAACAAACTTGTTGTATTTGTCCCAATTACTTCTGCAGATAAAATTGCAGAAGCAATGCATTCTGCCGGCGCGGGAATAATAGGTGAATATACAAATTGCAGTTTTAGAACTTCCGGAATCGGAACATTTAAAGGATCTGAAAAATCAAATCCTAAGCTTGGATCAAAAAACAGGCTTGAAAAGGTTGTAGAAGTTAAACTAGAATTTATTGTTAATTCTTTTGATGTTAATAAAGTTATCGCTGCGATGAAGCAAGTTCATCCTTACGAAGAAACTGCTTACGATATTTATCCGCTTGCAAACGATAATGTTAATTTTGGTATGGGTGTTATTGGTGAATTGAAAAACGCTTTATCAGAAAAAGAATTTCTAAATCTTGTTTCAAAATCCTTGCGGGCAAAAAATTTAAGGTTTGCTCGTGGTACAAAATCAAAAATAAAAAGAGTAGCTGTTTGCGGTGGTTCAGGAAGCGATTTACTTGATGCTGCGATAAAAAGTGGTGCAGATGCCTTTGTAACTGCAGATGTTAAGTATCATACTTTTCAGGATGCGGAAAACAAAATACTTTTGGTTGATGCGGGACATTTTGAAACTGAAATTCCTGTTTTAGATGAATTAAAAATTAGAATTGAAAAATCTGTTACAGATAAAACAAAAGTTTATAAGTATTCGGGTTCAACTAACCCTGTAGTTTTTTATAATAATTAAGGAGCCAGAAAAAATTGTACGATAGATTAAAAGTAATGTATCAATTACAACTTATTGATGATCAACTTGATAAACTTGAAGAACTTCGAGGAGATTTGCCAAACATGGTTAGCTCTTTAGAAAACAATATTAAGGTACTTAAAAATGAAATTTTAGAAAAAGAAACTTCGCAAACAGAATCTGTTGAAAAACGTGCACAGAACGAAGAAGAAGTTGAAAAACTTAAGGAGAGCCAGAAAAAATTTAAAGCACAACTCTATCAGGTTAGAAACAATAAAGAGTATGATGCATTAACAAAAGAAATTGATCACTCGGATGAACAAGTAGCAAAATTGGAAGCTGAAAACAATGCGCTTGCTGATCTAAGTAAAAGTTTAACCGAACAAATTGAAGATGTAAATCCTAAACTTACAGAACTTGAAGCCGAATTAACTGATAGAGAAGCAGACCTTAAAGAAATTATCAAGGCAAACGAAGAAGAAGAAACAGTTCTACAGAATAAAAGAAAAAAAATAGAGACTCAAGTTAAAAAACCAGATTTGTCTGTTTATTCAAGAATCCGTAAAGCAAAAAAAGGTAAAGCTGTAGCAACTATCCGTAGATCAGCTTGTTCCGGATGTCATAATATCGTTCCATCGCAAAGACAGTTAGAAATTAGAAGAAATACCAGGGTTTTCACCTGTGAGTATTGCGGCAGAATCCTCGTTTCGCAAGAAATTGCTGATCAGGTTGATGGAAACAAGACTTAGTTAGATTAAGAACAGACTTCTATTTTTATTATATTCTACACTACTGATTTTACTCAGTTATTTTTCTATTAAAACTTACTAACTCTGCTTACGCAAGCGAGATAAAAACCTCCAAGGTTTTAAGATTTTTACTGATATAATGATGATTTTAACAAAACATTTTATTTGAAACCTTGGAGGTTTCAAATTTTGCATAAGACACTTTACTAAAGTAATTGGCAGAATTGGCAGCTATGTCAATTCATTTAAAAGAATAATCTAATAACTCAATCCGGGCAATTGCTTCCCGACTTGTCGGGGGGAGGAAAGTCCGAACTTCTCAGAACAAGGTGCCGGGTAACTCCCGGGAGCTAATGGAGTAATCTATTATCTACTGACAGTGCCACAGAAAATAAACTACCTTGAAATTTATTTCAGGGAAAAGGTGAAAAGGCGAGGTAAAAGCTCACCGGCTTGATAGTAATATTAAGTGCATGGCAAACCACACCTGAAGCAAGGTCAAGTATGAAAATCTTTCCGACCTGCCTGCCGTAATGTAGGCTTATCGGGACAAAGTTGTTCGCTTTGAATAATACTAAATTGTATTATGGATTTTCGGGTGGACCGCTAAAGTCTGTTGGTAACAGCAGAACAAGACAAATAATTGCCGCTCCGACTTGTCGGGGTTACAGGATTCGGCTTATAGGATTGAGCTTTTAGATTTGTTCTTATAAAATATAATTAATTCTCTTATGTTATATAAACGTTGGAAAATCAGAGAAGTTGAAGATGATAATTCTTTAAAATCACTTGCTGATTCGCTTAATATCTCAGAGATTTTAGCAAAGCTATTATTTCTTAGGGATATCAATTCTTTTGCTGATGCAAAATTTTTCTTCAGACCCTCTTTAGAATCTTTACATGACCCTTTTCTTATGAACGGAATGGAGGCTGCCTCCAAACGTGTCATTCATGCTCTTACAGAAAATCAACCGATTTGTATTTATGGTGATTATGATGTTGACGGCACATGCTCAACTGCACTTTTGTATATGTTTTTAAAAGAGCTTGGAGCAAATGTTGATTATTACATTCCGCAAAGACTAACCGAAGGTTACGGCTTATCAACAGAAAGTATTGATGTAATTAAATCAACTACTGATGCAAAACTTTTAATAACGGTGGATTGCGGCATCACAGCAATTGAAGAAACAGCTTATGCAAACAAATTGGGAATAGATGTGATTATTTGCGATCACCATCAACCAAAAGATGAACTGCCACCGGCGCTTGCTGTTTTGGATCCACTAAAACCAGAATGCCAATATCCATTCAAATATCTTTCAGGTGCTGGTGTTGCTTTTAAACTTGCGCAGGGCGTTGCAGAAAAAATCGGCAAACGCGAAATGCCTTTAAAATATCTTGACTTAGTTGCTCTTGCCGGAGCCGCTGATATTGTTGCTCTTGTTGATGAGAACAGAATTTTAGTTAAAGAAGGATTGGATAGTATTAATATCAATCCAAGACCGGGAATTCTTGCATTGATAGAAAGCAGCAGCTTACATGTTGGTAATTTAAATTCGGGTCAAATTGTTTTTACTATCGCACCAAGAATTAATGCAGTTGGCAGATTGGGTGATGCAAAACGCGCTGTTGAATTACTTATCACAAATAGCAAAGAAGAAGCATTAACGCTTGCAAAAGTTCTTGAAACTGAAAACTACGAACGAAGAAAAATTGATGTTGAAACTTTTGATAACGCATTACAGCTTGTAGAAAACTCAATTGATCTTGAAAACGATCTTGCAATTGTACTTCATCAAGAAGAATGGCATCCGGGCGTAATAGGAATTGTTGCATCACGTTTAGTTGAAAAATATTATCGTCCCACAATTATGCTTACAACAATAGATGGGGTTGCAAAAGGTTCTGCACGCAGTATTACTAATTTTAATATTTATGAAGCATTACAGCGCTGTGAAGATTTATTAATCCACTTTGGCGGACATCAGGCGGCAGCGGGTTTGGCAGTGGAGCTTGATAAGGTGCAGGAGTTTAAAGACAAGTTCAATGAAATTGTAAAAGAAACAATTACTGGCGATGATCTTTTTCCTGAAATTATTATCGATTCAAAAATTAAACTTTCTGAAATAACTCCAAAGTTTTTAAGAATACTTGATCAGTTTGCGCCATTTGGTCCGCAAAATATGCGCCCCGTATTTCTTTCGGAAGGTGTAGAAATTTATAACTCGCCAAGATTAGTCGGCAATAAACATCTTATAGCATGCTTTAAACAGATCGGCAATGATAAGGTTTTTGATACGATTGGTTTTAATATGCGTGAGTATTTAGATTTGTTATCAGATAAAAAAGCAAAAGTGGATATCGTTTACACTATTGATAAAACGGTGCGAGACGGCAGAACATATCCGCAGCTTCGATTAAAAGACTTAAGAATAAACCAAAAAGAAATTCAGGAGAATTTGTAATGTCCGGTCACTCAAAATGGGCAACGATTAAAAGAAAAAAAGCTGTACTTGATTCCAAAAGAGGAAAAATATTTACAAAGCTTATTAAAGAAATTACAATCGCTGCAAGAGGCGGCGGTGATGTAAATGGAAATCCAAGATTACGCTTGGCGGTAGATAATGCTAAAGCGGCAAATATGCCTTTGGATAATATCGATCGCGCAATTAAAAAAGCTACCGGTGAACTTGAAGGTGTAATTTATCATGAATTAACTTACGAAGGTTACGCCCCAGCAGGCATTGCAGTTGTTGTTGAAGTTGCTACTGATAATAAAAACAGAACCGTTGCAGAAGTGAGACATCTATTTAGCAAATATGGTGCGGGTATGGGTGAAACGGGTTCAGTTGCATGGATGTTTGATAGAAAAGGTATTATTACTTTACCCGCAGAAGGTAAAAAAGAAGATGATGTTATGGAAATTGTTTTAGATGCCGGAGCGGATGATCTTACCACGGAAGAAGATTACTTTGAAGTTGCAACAACAATTGAATCCTTTGAAACTGTTAGAAGAACATTAGTTGATAAAAAATTTACAGTTGAAAATGCGTCTTTACAATGGATTGCAAAAAATTTGATAGAAGTTAAAGGTGAAGATGCTGAAAAGGTTGTAAAGCTGATTGAGGCACTTGAAGATCTTGATGACGTTCAGAATGTTTTTTCCAACGCTGATATTGTTGAGTAGGTTTTAATTGGCATTTTTGTGCTGTCATTCCCATGTACAAGAAAGATTGAAAACTCCTTAGTAGTTATTTCGAAGGAGTCTTCTGCCATAGGCATCCCTTCGGGAGACTGAGAAATCTTTCTTCTATGAAATAAAGAGATTTCTCCCTTCGGTCGAAATGACATTTAATAGTAATAATAAATTTTGTAAGTCAAATGATTATTTTAGGTATCGATCCCGGAACAAGAATAACTGGTTATGGTGTTATCAAATACACTAACAACAGTTTTATAAAAATTGCGAGTGGAGCGATAAACCTACCTGCCACAGAACCAATCCCACAACGACTAGAAATTATTTACAGTGAAATAAGTAAAATCATAAAAAGATATAAACCTGATGAGTTTGCAATTGAAACAGCCTTTTATGGAAAGAACGTTCAATCGGCAATGAAGATTGGTTACGCACGCGGAGTTTCAATCCTTTGTGCTTTGCATAATAATGTTCCTACAAGCGAGTACTCCCCACGAGAAGTTAAAAAATCCGTTGTGGGGAAGGGTGCTGCAAGTAAAGATCAAGTTTCATTTATGATTAAAACTTTACTTAATATTAAATCAGAAAAAATTAAAGTTGATGAAAGTGACGCACTTGCAATAGCACTTTGTCATGCTTTCAGATTTAAGAACCCAGTTAAGAAAACTAAAGATTGGAAATCGTTTGTTGAGGCTTATCCGGAAAGAGTTATAGGCTAATTATGATCGGTTTTTTAACAGGCAAAATAATTTCATCCAAACCAACGCAAATTATACTTGAAGTAAATGGTGTTGGGTATTTGGTAAACATTTCTATTACCACGTTTGAAAAAATTTCAGAAAAAGATACTGTTTCTCTTTTTATTCACACAAGTGTTAAAGAAGATTCAATTACATTGTTTGGGTTTTTTACTCAATCCGAAAAAGAAATGTTTGAACTTTTAATTTCTATAAGCGGAATTGGGCCAAAAGTTAGTTTGGGCATTCTATCCGGAATTACTGTTGATGACTTGAAAGATGCAATTGCAAATGGAAATGTTTCCCGTTTAATTGCTATTCCCGGAATTGGAAGGAAAACTGCTGAACGTGTTGTGCTTGAATTAAGAAATAAAGTTGATGCAATTAAAGCTGATGGAACGATTAAAGAAAAATCTGCAAAAGATGAGGCGATTTCTGCTTTGGCAACATTAGGATACCAAAGACAACTTTCCGAAAAAATTGTACGAGATTTATTATCAGAAAATCAAAACTATTCTTTGGAAGAACTTATAAGAAAAGCATTAGCTGGGTTGAATAAATAATCCAAAGATGTCATTGCGAACGATTCGCCGCGGCGAATTCGAGTGAAGCAATCTCATATATTGTATTAAAGATTGCTTCGGCTAATCCTTGCTTACCGGCAGGCAGGCGCCATCGCAATGACTTAGCCACTATTTTACCGTACATTCAAGTTTTACAATTCCTTCAAGCTCTGCTTCAAGCTTATCTCCTTTTTCAACTTTGCTAACGCCTTTTGGTGTGCCTGTAAAAATTAAATCACCGGCTTCAAGTTTCATTAGTGAAGAAATGTACTGTACAATTTCAACAGGTTTATGCAGCATTTTATTCAGTTGATCTTTCTGTCTGTACTCGCCATTAATTTTTAATGAAATACTTTCATCAAGAGTAAGTTGCTGTGATGATTTTTCCATAAACTCAGAAAGCACTGTTGAAGTATCAAAACATTTTGCTATTGTCCAGGGATGTCCTTTCTTCTTCAGATCAGACTGAACATCACGCAAAGTCATATCAAGTCCGATTCCATATCCCGCAATTGCTCTTTCTGAAGTTTCAAGATCAGCAGCTTTAATGTTTTCACCAATCAATAAAACAAGTTCTGTTTCGTGGTGCATATCATTTGAGAAAGTCGGATAAACAATCGTATCCCCAGAATAAATAACAGATGAAACTGTTTTTAAAAACACAACCGGCTTTTCGTGAATTACATTTCCAAGTTCTTGAACATGTTCAGCATAGTTTCTGCCCACACAAACAATTTTACCGATTGTAATTTCTTTATTGCTGTTTTTGATTTTTATTGTTTTCATATGATTATGTTTTTTGTTTTTTCTTTGTTGCTGCTGGAAATAATATGTTATTTAAAATTAATCTGTAACCAGGAGAATTTTTATGCAAACTTAATTCTGTTGGCGGATCACCAACTGCATGTTGATAATCTTCGGGATCGTGACCACCGTAAAAAGTAAAAGTTCCTCTTCCAAAATTTCCGTGTATATATTTTACTTGATCTGTTCCCTGTCTTTCCGCTAAAATGATAACGGAATTTTTAATAAGTTTTTTCCGGAACATTGTTGTTTGCCCCATAAAACCTTTAACAACATTTGTGTGATCTTGAGTAAGCATCGTTGGAACAGGATCATACTTAGCAGAAAAATCAAAAAGTGTAAAGTAATCATTTTGCTCTAACCCAACTTCTGCCGGCTGAATATCAATATCACTGTATTCATACACATAAGGGTTCATATCAATTTTAAAATTCTGGAAGGTAAATGTTTTTGAAAAATCAAGTTTACTTTGTGCATCTGGATCAGCAGCATCTCCATCAAAAACAGATGCGCATATATCCACGTTTTCGGCAGCCAAAGAAATATCATAAGAATCAGTTGCACTGCACATCGCAAATAAAAATCCGCCCTGTCCAACAAAGTTTTTAATTGTAAGTGAAACTACTTTCATCATATCGGAAACTTTTGCAAATCCATTTTTCTTAGCATCGTTTTCGTATATTATTTGCTGATCGATATACCATTGTGCATTGCTAAAGCTTGCATAAAATTTTCCGTACTGTCCTGTAAAATCCTCGTGATGTAAATGTATCCAATCATATTTTTCAAGATCGCCGCGAAGAATTTCATCATTCCATATTTTATCATACTTAACATTTGCGTACTCGAGCGCAAGTGTTACTGCATCATCCCAGGGTGCAAAACCGGGTGGAACGTAAACAGCAATCTTTGGCGCTTTTTCTAATCGCACAACATCCATATTATTATCTTCACTCTGTACCTCGGCATAGATTTGGGCGGCTTGCGATAAACTAATTTGTTCAAAATAAACATCTTCAAGCAAACATTCGGAAACTATTTTTTCTGATTGATCAATCAGAAAAGAGCCGCCGCGGTAGTTTAAAAGCCAATCTGCTTTAAGCCCATCTTCTAATGCGTGAAATGTAATTCCATAAGCTTTAAGGTGATCCGTTTGAGTAAGATCCATCGGGATGAAGATTTTATTTTGGGAAAAAATCTGAAGGGAGAACAGAATTATTAGGAAAAATATTTTACTTGGGTTTATAATCATTATCATCTAATCTGGCATTGCGAGGATTCCTCGACGAAGCAATCTTATGAATTGAAATTAATATTTATTAAAGCATTACTAAACTTGAAATCTTATGGATTGCTTCGAGCTAACACCCTACTAATGACATCATTGTTTAGTCATTGCGAATGAGTCTTCGAGTGAAGCAATCTCGTATTTTGAATTATGGATTGCTTCGGCTAATCGCCTCGCAATGACCATGAGAAAATCTTTATGCCGACTTAGCATCCGACTTAATAAAAATTGGTTCTGCATATTTCTCAACAGCATCTTTAGTAATAACACACTTATCAACATCTTTTTTATTTGGAAGATCATACATTATATCAATCATAAAATCTTCTACAATAGAGCGCAGTGCACGTGCGCCGGTTTTTCTTTCCATTGCTTTTTGTACAATTATATCTAAAGCAAAGGGATCAAATTCAAGTTCAATACCTTCCATCAAGAAAAGCTTTTTATACTGTTTAATGATTGCATTTTTCGGTTCAGTTAAAATGTTGCGCATTGCTTCTTCCGTTAACTGATGAAGCGGAGCCGCAACCGGAAGCCTTCCAATCAACTCCGGAATCAATCCAAACCTTAACAAATCTTCCGGCTGGATGTGTGAAATTAAATCATCTTCTTTTGTTTTTTCTTTTAAGTCAGATGAAAACCCCATTCTGTTTTCATTAATTCTCTTTGCAATTATTTTGTCAATTCCATCAAACGCACCGCCAACAACAAATAAAATATTTTTTGTGTTAAGATTTATTAAACTTTGTTCGGGATGTTTTCTGCCGCCTTTTGGTGGAATTCCTGCAATTGTTCCCTCTAAAATTTTTAACAACGCCTGCTGTACACCTTCACCGGAAACATCGCGCGTGATTGATGTACTTTCGCTTTTACGTGCAATCTTATCAATCTCATCAATGTAAACGATTCCCTTTTGTGCACGCTCTAAATTGTAATCAGCCGCCTGAAGCAAATGAACCAAAACTGATTCAACATCATCACCAACGTAACCTGCTTCTGTTAATGTTGTTGCATCTGCAATTGCAAAAGGAACATCCAAAGTTTTTGCGAGTGTTTGTGCAAGCAAAGTTTTCCCAACTCCAGTTGGACCGATTAATAAAATATTGCTCTTTTCAATTTCAACATCATCAAGCTCAAAGAATGTTGTGCGGCTTCCAATTCTTTTGTAATGGTTATAAACTGCAACTGCTAAAACTTTTTTTGCGCGATCCTGTCCAATTACATATTCATCAAGAGCTTTTTTTATTGTTTCCGGTGTGTGCTGATTCCATTTACCTTGTTTTTGATTTCCAATTGCAGCAAGATTATTTTTTAAAATATCAACACTGCTGCCGATGCAAATATCACAAATGTAAACATCGGGTCCGGCAATCATACTGCCAACTTCATTTCCGTCTCTTCCACAGAATGAACACTTAACAATTTTTTGTCCCGGTTTTTTAGCCATCTAATAATCCTAACTTATTTTTTTCTTTAACTCAATTATGTTTTTTCTTGCTTCATCCAAGTACAACGACTTTGGAAATTTAGCAAGCAAACTTTCATAAGATTCAACAGCTTTTGCAGAATCTTTCAATCCAAACTGATAAATTTGGCCCTGCAAATATAAGGCTTTATCAGCATAAATGTTTTTTTCTGCTTCATCAACTATAAGCGATAAACTTGCAATTGCGTTTTGATAATCATCCGCTGCAATAAACATTTCCGCAGATCTTAACTTGGCAATTGAATGAAATACAAATGCCTGCGGATTTTGTGATAGCTGAAAATACAAATCCTTTGCCTCGTTAAATCTGTTTTGTTCTGCTAAAAATTCTGCTGAGCAGTATAGTGCAAGATTAGACGAATCATTTTTTGCAGTGTTCAATAAAATTGAAAACTCAATTGCGTCATTTGCAACATTATCTTTTAAACTGCTCATTACAGTGTTTAGATTTTTTCGTGCGGATTCAAAATCATTTTTAAAGAAATTGATTCTTGCAAGTTGAAAATTTGCATAACTTTTATCTTCGGGATTTACACGCACAAGATTTGTTACCGATTGAAAAAGCTTTTCAGCTTCATCCAACTTTGCTTGCTGCATTTTAATATTGCCAAGTTCGATAAAGGCAAGCGATGCAAACTTTGAGGTTGGATAATCCTTAATAATTATACTAAAATTATTTTCAGCTTCTGTTACATCATTGCGATAATGAAAGTATAAAATTCCCATTCTCAACGTTGCTTCAATTGCAGCTTCGGAGTGCTGATAAATTTTTACAATTTCCTGATACGCTTTTATTACCGGTTCAATTTCGTTTTGTTCAACTTTAGCGGGAATAAAAAATGATTTCCATTCCGGATTTGCCGCATTATACTTTTGGATAAAAAGCGCTTCCTGCGTTTTAGCATAACCCAACTTTGCAAGCGGTGTGTATTGTTGATCAGAATAATTATCAAGAAGAAATTTAAAAACATCGGATGCAGTTTTATATTCGCCATCGCGATAAACAAACTCACCAAACGAATAAAGATCGGCGCCGTTTGTGTTCTGTTTTTTATCTATCTCTTTATAAAGATCAAAAGCTTTATCATAATTTTTTTTCTCGATGTACAATCTTGCAAGCAAATAAGTAAAACTTATATTGTCCGATTTATATTTACTAATTACTTCTATTGTTTCATCCAAAGCATTTGGTTTATTAGAGTATGATAGAATTTTATTTTCTATCTGCGGATATTGAGATGGATTTGCCTTTATTAAATCGCAATACTCTCCTGCAGCTTCGCGATAGCGCATTGTAATCTGATAAAGCTCGCCAAGATCATAAGAATATAAAAACGGATCTTTAGAAATTTCTTTGCCGCGATTTAACAGCTCGATTGCTTTCTCAAAATCTCTTCTTTCAATCGCATAATTTGCAATGATACGAAAAGTCATTTGGTCGGATTTAAACTTTTCAACCGCATCATCCCAAACCTTGTAGGCTTTTGTACGATCGCCAGCAGTGTAATAAGTTGAACCAAGCAAACCGTATAAACTTATATCCTGGGGCGTGATGTTTATTCTTGTATTTATAATTGCTGCTGATTCATCATACTTTTTTAGCTGTAAATAAAGCGAGTTAAGTTTATTGAAATACTGAATATTTGAAGGATCTTTTTTGTTCAGCGTTTCAATTATTTCAACAGCTTTGTTAAAATCACCGCGCTGCTCGTAACTTTCTGCAAGCATAAACTGGTTTTGATCCATTGGACTTTGCTGTGCAAAAAGTAAAAAACCAAACAATAATATTGGAAGAGTTTTCTTTATCATGCTTAAAAATAGCAATTTAATACGGGCATTCAAGGGGAGAAATTGGTTATCCATAGCTGATTGTTGGAATCCGTTAGCTAACGGATAGAGTTATGGAATTTTTACTGCATTTAAGTAAAACATTTTCTTATATTTAACTCAAAGAAAGACAAATTATGAGCGAAAAAGATAAAATATTACTCGCAGAAATTTCTAAGCAATTAAAAAAAGGCGGCTTTGATTTAGCTGGACTTTATCTATTCGGTTCGCGAGCAAAAAATACTTTTAATGAATATTCCGATTACGATATTGCGATAATACTGAATGAAAATATTGATTGGAAATTAAAAGATAAAGTGAGAGAAGTTATTTATGATATTATGTTAGAAAGTGATATTGTTATTGATTCCCACATCTATTCTAAAGAAGAAATCGAACTTTCAATTACTCCATTAAGAGAGTCTATAAAATCAACCGGTGTTTTTTATGCAAGTTGATAAAATAGAATTAATAAAATACAGACTTAATCGTGCTACTGAAACTCTAGAAGAAGTAAAGATTTCTATTGAGAATAAAAGATATTTATTGGCTGCTAATAGGATTTATTATGCTTCCTTCTATGCTGTATCTGCACTTTCAATAAAGTATGAGTTTAAAACTTCGAGACATGCTCAACTTTTAAGCTGGTTTAATAAAAATTTTATAAAGAACGAAATTATTGAAAGACGTTTTGGTAAATTTTATTTAGATGCTTTTGAGATGAGACAAGAAAGTGACTATGAAGATTTTGTTGTGATTGATAAGAAAAGCATAGATGAAAAGTACAAACTTGCATCAGAATTTATTGATAAAATTTCTGAGTTAGTCAAAGTCTAGATGTAATTATACTATCCAATTCTTTTCCAATTTGTTTCGACCCCCCTAATTTATTTAATAAAATTCTCCCATCTCGATTTATGATTATATGTCTTGGGAATATTTCACCAAAAAATTCGTTCAATGTTTCTGAGCCAAAACCTTGTATGTATTTAAAAGGGTGTTTTTTAATAAAGCCCGGTTGATTTTCTGTATCCCAAACAATAGCGATAAACTCTACATTATTGTTAGAAAATTTTTTAGTAAGTTCATTAAGAACTGGAATTTCTTCAATACAAGGGAGACAAGAAGTTGCCCACCAATTTATAACTATTATTTTATTCTGGTCTTTATTCGTCCAATTACCATTCGCAGTTTTAACATTAATCTGCGGAAAAATGGCCCCAACTTTAAGCTTATATTTTTCAATAACAGTTGGAATCTTAGTTTTGTTATTCCAACTATAAGAAAGCGTTCTCTCTTTCAAATTTAAAACAAGCCTCAGAGAATCAAGTTTATCTTCATCTTTTGTAATTAATGAAACAGTTGATTTGTAAATATTTTGTCCCAATTTAATAAAGTCAACTGTTTTGTATGAAAAGCCGATCGAATCAATAATAAAAAGGAAACTTTCGTTAGGTGTTTTTAATGAATCGCGTGAGACTAAATATAATGATTGAAAAAAATCTCCAGAATTTATTGAGGTATAGAATGCTTTATCCCATTTAAAAGGAATTTCTGGTGGCAGACCCTTGTTGAATTTTGTAATGACATATTTTTCATCTTGATTTTGGCAAAACGACACGGAAAAGCAAATCAGAAATAGGACTATATATTTCATTTTTCTAAAAACGTAAAAACTGATAATTATAAAAAATAAGTTTTTTAATAACTTAGATTATTGTTTTAATAAATTCAATAAACAAGCTGTAAATATCTTTAAGAAAATTAAGCCTTTTTTAAAGAAGTCACGGACGATTCCGTGACCTCAAAGAAAAGATATTTTAAAACATACTATGAAAGTTTAAATATTATTGAAATTAATACTTGTACTTTTTACTGTCTTGAGGCACGGATTAGGTTTATGGATTAAATAATTTATTTAGTGTTTCATCTAACTTACTGCCTCTCAAATCCATTCCGCTTGCAATTATTTTTCCAGTTTGATTTATCAATACTGGCTTAGGTATTATAATTAACTCAAAGTCTTTTACTATTTTATTGTTGGGATCATACTTTAAAAAACTATTGAACCAAGGCAGTGGCCATTTTTCCTTTCTAAACTTATAAACTTCGTCAATATTAAAATCCATTGATACACTAATTATATTCAAGCCATTTTTTTTATACTTATCATACGCATCGTGTAAGCCCTTCATCTCTTCAACACAAGGGACACACCACGTTGCCCAAAAGTCAATTAAGTACACCTTACCTTTAATATTTTCATTAAACAAGGTCAACGTGGAATCATCAATAGATGTAAATTCAAACTCAGGTACAATTTTACCTACTTGCATATTTCTATTGGGCGAATATTCGTTCTTAACTATCAAATAGAATTCATTATTAGGATATTTATCAACAAACATTTCATAATACTTCTTAGTTTTTTCAACATCATTTAATTCTTTTGCATTATTAAGTATTTCAAGCAGTAAGAATGGTTTGATGCTTTCGTCTTTGTGATTATTATAAATGTTTTCAAAATATAATAATTGTTCCTGTTTTGTTTTATTTGAAGTGATAGTTCTAATAAGGTTAGGTGCGATAGACCATATCGGAGAAGTTTCTGAAAATGCAGCCAATATGTTCTCACAATTTACTGAATCAGTGATACCCGAAAGTTTTGCAATGGCAAAATAATAATAAGCTGCTTTTTCTTTTGTTGTGTTTTCGGCTAATACTTTTAGTGCTTTAATATCCTCAGTATAGTCAGGCTTAAAACTATTACGATCACCTCCATTTTTAATAAACTCATCAAATCGCAAATTCTGCTTCAATTTTCTTTCGTCTATATCTTTAATAAGTTCATAAACAAATTTGGTGGTATTCTCATTTTCAAAATAGACGCTCTTGTTACAAATAGTATCCTTAAAATCATTTCTATTAACTATTATCTGATATTGTGCATCTTTTTTAGTTTTAAGAACAGATATATAATTACCGTCATCTTCTAAATAAAAATAATCTGCCTGTGTTTTGTTAATCGGATTATTCTTATTTGATGATTCGAGTATCTGAAATGCGAGTGTGTCAGCAGTGGCGGTAATTGTGGCAACATATTTACCATCCCCATTTTTCTCCATAAGTATAGCACTTTTCCCCTTAGAATAATTATTGAAATCGCCTATAATCTTTAATTCACTGCTATCGTCGATTCTATTAGCCTCCAATTTTATTTTTACGGTAATGTTTTCATTATTGTTTATAAAAAAAGGCACTTCTAATGGTTTATGGTCTATCCCACAAAATCTAATTTTATAAAACCCTATAAATTCTGATGGGATATAAAACTTTCCATCTTCATTTACCTTTAAGACCTTTATTATTGGTTTAGGGAAGCTTGGTGTATTAGAAATTATTTGAATATCAGCACGAATTAAATGTGCACCAGTACAACTTGTCAATTCACCCGAAATAGATTGAGGAAATTCGGATTGAATAAGCAGAAATATAAATGTGAACAATAATTTTATTTTCATTTAGTAATCTCCATTAAACCTAACTGATAATTATAAAAAACAGATTTCATCATAACGCAATTTATAATTTTAATAAATTCAATAAACAAGCTGTAAATATCTTTAAGAAAATTAAACATACTTTAAAGAAGTCGCGGACGATTCCGCAACCTCAAAGAAAAGATATTTTAAAACACACTATGAAAGTTTAAACATTATCGGGATAGTAACTTGTACTTTCATTGGTATTCCTTTTTGTCTTCCAGGCTTGAATTTAATTTGTTTAATAGCCTTCATTGCGGCTTCATCACAACTACCGCCAATTCCCCTTATAATTTTTGTACTGTCTACAATCCCTTCTTCGTTAATGTAAGCTAAGACATAAACCTTTCCTTGAACCCCTTGTTCTTTTGCTTCTGGTGGATATATAACTTTGCGTTGTATTTCTTCAAGACCTCCAATGGGTTCGGGCATCTCTTCAAGTTTTACAAAATAAATTGTGTCTTTTGTACTGGATTGTTTTTTATCCTGCGCAAATAGAATAGCTGAGAATAATAAGCACAAAAATAATGATGAATAAAAAAATGTTTTCATTTGATACCTCATATTTTATATTATTAAAAAACAAATCACTCTGTGACTTTAGTATTATATATTTGGTTTATATAGTTTATCTTTATTAGAAGTCGCTCTCACTTCGACTACTGGTAAACTGTTAATTAAAAGTTCAATCGTTTGTGATTGAATGATCATTTGCTGGGAAAGATTATCAACTCTCTCCTGGTAGTTAGAAACTTTAAAGAAAAGATATCCGCTTAAAAAAAGTAAAATTAAAGCGGCAGCATAAGAAATTGCAGAAAATATTTTTATGTTATAAAAGTAACCTGCTTTTGCAGATACTTTTGTTCCAACAGATCTTAGTATTCTTTCTTCAAGTTCTGCGGGAAAATCTTCTGAATCATTATCAACAGCATTTTTTATAGTACTTAATTGCTTAAAATAATTTCTTACAGCTTCATCATTTGCAAGCAAGGTAAACAGATCTACTTCTTCGGCTTTATTTAGTTCTCCATCAAAGTAGAGATTTACTAATGCAAAATTTTTATTATCATTCATAACTTTCACTCACTATTTTTTTTCAATGGCAGTTGGAATCTTGGAGCATTGGAATGATGGAATAAAAAACAGGAGACAATAAAATCTGATATTCCAAAACTCCAACATTCCATTATTCCTCTATTCCACTATTCCTTTTTTACTCAATCAGTTTTGAAATTTTATTAATTAAT
>JBDTRQ010000112.1:0-9279 GCA_039931535.1 Ignavibacteriota bacterium | reverse complement strand
TGAAGAATTGGAAAGATTCTTACTTAGCAATTATCCCGGTGCTGATTATAGAATAGTTTATGAGTGCTGTTTTTCTGGTTTCTGGATTTACGATTATTTTTCTGAGAAGGGCTACAAAATAATAGTCACTCCTACTAACAGGATTTATAGGGACGGCAGCACCATTAAGACAGATAAAATCGATTCCAGAAAATTAGCTTTTCAACTTTCAAGGGAATTGTTAGCAGAAGTGATGGTGCCGCAAAAAAGTGTAAGAGAATATAAATACATCTTTAGGATCTACGACAAACAGAAGATGCGCCAGGGACAAATACTCAGGCAAATAAAAGCATTCCTTGAGCAGAAGAATCATCCTCTAAAATGGTCGAGATGGAATAAAGGATTATTAGAGAAGCTAAAAGAATTAAAGTTTGAAGATAAACTGTTCGATCTAAAGTTTGGGAATCTTCTTAAAGAGTATGAATATATCGTTGAGCAGATAAAAGACAGTGAGAAGATAATAGAAAAGATAAAAGAAGATGCAGAGCTTGGTAAAAGTATAAGCATAATAGAGAAGATAAACGGAATAGGAATAATAAGCGCAGTAAGAATGTGTGTGAACTTGTTTGATGATAAAAAGAGATTTGAGAGCAGTGAAAAACTAAATCATTATCTGGGTCTTACACCATCAGAGAGAAGCAGTGGGGATAAGATAACAAGAGGCAGAAGCGGAATGTGCGGTAACAGACAATTAAGATCAATAATAATACAGTTAGCCTGGATGACAGTAAGAAAAGACGGATCATTACTTGATAAATTTGACAGAGTATATAAGGCAAGCGGAAGTAAACAGAAAGCAATAGTTGCATCAGCCCGTAAGTTGATGACAAAGATATATGCAGCAATACAAAAAGAAGAAGAATACAGAATAAATATAAGAACAGTTAAAGCTGCATAAAGAGAAAAAGAAAAAAGAGCCCAAAAAAAACACAGGACCGGTGACCGCGTCTAACGGCGTGCTCAAGAGTGAAAGCTTAAAGAGCGTTCTGCAAGTTTGCGGCCCGGTCTACTATAATGAAAACGAAATTGCTGCTTAACAGAGACAGCGAATAACAGGATATCCCATTTTTATAAGAGGATAAATATTTTCGTTAATTGGGTTACTTGAGAATTTAAGTTTTAATTAAAAGTGTTTTATAAAAATAAACACACAGGAAATCTTTAAATAAAAATAATTACGGCGTTGTGTTTTAACATAACACATCGTTAGGCGTCCCCAAAAGAATGTGAGTGAATAAGTGAAAAATCAATACTTTGGCGATGTAAATGATTATAGAAAGTACGGACTGTTACGGATACTTTCAAGTTGTGGCCAGTTTCGGATCGGTATATGTTGGATGCTCACGACGGATGATGGGCGAACGGATGGTCAATTAATTCGCTATCTCGATGAGCCAAAAAAATGGCGTCAATATGATCCACAGTTGTTTGATTGTCTAAGAAAATTAGTGAAAGAAGAAAAAGTTCGTAATGTTCAAATGTTACAAACTGAGCAACTAGTACCTTCTGCAAAGTTTTATGCTGAATCTTTGTCTGATACGATACTACAACGACAGTCTTATTTCAAGAAGATGTATCAACTGTTTTTGGATACGGATCTAATTTTTTTTGATCCAGATAATGGCGTAGAAGTAAAATCCAAAAAAATGGGACAGAATGGATCATCGAAATATATCTATTGGAACGAATTGAAGTATGCATTTGAGACAGGACAATCAATCTTAGTTTATCAACATTTTCGGAGAGAAGAACGAAAAAAATTTATTGAGCAAATGATTGCTGAATATCAATCTCGTACTGGGGTGTCCGTAGTTCATTGGTTTCGGACACCACAAGTTATATATTTTCTTCTGTTGCAGCCAAAACATATCGAGCGAGTTCATATAAGTTTAGAAGAAGTAGAAAAAAAATGGAGCATTGATAATCAAATACTGGTTGGCTAAAAATCTCTTGGACTAAGCTATCACTACTCGAAATGTCAATTGTATATGTTGGTCTAAAAAGAATATATTTTCATTAAAAATATGCTTAGATTTTCCGTTACAGATCTGATAATTGAATTTTATCTTTCTGCCTTTAAAACCAATGTTTTATAAATGCATTGGTAAGGAGTTCAAAAATGAAAAACTTAAAATTTGTTTTATTGTCTATTTGCTTTTTGAGTATTAATTGTTCGCAATCAACATCTCCCGAAAATCCAGACTGGGTTGAATCGTTGATTGTACAATTTAAAAATGAGCCTGTTGGCAATCCCCCACAATCTATTTGGCAATACGAATACAATGGACAAATCGTTTATTATGTTCCTGCACAATGTTGCGATCAGTTTAGTACACTTTACAATAAGAACGGCAATATCCTCGGCGCTCCTGATGGTGGAATAGGTGGAGCTGGTGATGGTAGAATTACAGATTTCTTTAACCTAAGATCAGAAGAAAAATTAATATGGGAAGATTCCCGACAGCGATAAAAAATTAGAATATTTTGAGAAAAACTTAGTAGGTACAATAAATATATAACGTAAACATTATGAAAAAAGCAGATTTTAAATACGACGTTGCTTTTGCTTTCTTAAAAAAAGATGAGCATTTAGCCAATCAGATTAATGATTTGATATACGATAAACTGAAAACGTTTCTCTATTCTAAAAAACAAGAGGACAGGGCATTAAGAAATCGTGATAAAGTTTTTTTTGATGTCTTTGCAAAGCAATCTAGAGTTGTTGTAATTATTTATGGAAGTAAATGGGGAACTACTCCCTGGACAGAAATAGAGGAGAAATTAATTAGAACCCGCGTTTCAGACGAAGGTGAAGATTTTTTATTATTAATTCCAATAGATAATCCTCCCATCACCCCAAAATATTTACCTAAAGCTCAAATCTGTGCGGATCTACCAAAGTCAGGAATAAAAGGTGCTGTTAATGTTATTTTAGAGAAAGTACGATCATTAGGACGAGGATCAGAAAAACCTTTACAAATTAATCTTGATACTGAAAATAATTCTGAACCGCAGTTTGAAGTTGAAAGCTCTAAATTTCTTGAATCGGTTAGCGGATTGGAAATAGCTGTTATTGAATTAAAAAAATTATTTTCCGCACTGGAAATTGAAAAAAATAAAATTACAGAAAGTGATAAAAATATTTCTCTTACATACAAAAGGGATGATAAAAATTGTAGCATTCATTACGGCGTATTTTCAATCAGGTTTTATTTGCAGACCGAAAAAAGTAATCTGCTCATGAATTCACCACTGTACTTCGAAATGCAAAAACAAGACAATACTTCTAACGGACTAAATATTTTAGCCGTTGAGGAATATCATTTTGAACTTAAAAAAGTTGGTGTTTATGGATGGATAAACGGTGCAGATAGCGGTTCATTCATTTCATCAAAACAATTGGCTAAAGATTCGTTAAATCTTCTTTTAAATCAGGTAGATGATGAATAACAATCAAAAAGTAGATAAGAAATAATCTTTACAACTATGAAAATCTTCATTACTAGAGATATACCGTCAGCAGGAATTGAGCTTTTAAAGAAAAAAAGATTTGAAGTTTCGGTTTATAAAAAAGATAATCCAATTCCGCGTAAAGAATTTTTAAAACAAATTAAAAATTGCGATGGATTGATTTCTTTGCTTACAGATAAAATTGATAAAGAAGTTATCGATGCGATGAAATATTGTAAAGTAATTGCTAACTACGCAGTTGGCTATAATAATATTGATGTTGATTATGCAAAACGAAAAGGCATAGTAGTAACAAACACTCCGGATGTACTTACTGATTCCACAGCTGATATTGCGATAGCGCTGGTATTAACTTGTGCAAGAAGAATTATCGAAGCAGAAAAACTTGTTCGTACTCATAAATTTGTTGGATGGAAACCACAGCTTTTATTAGGTATGGAATTAAGAAATAAGTATTTCGGAATTCTTGGTGCAGGCAGAATCGGAACTGAAACTGCAAAAAGAGCACACGCTTTTGGATGCAAAATTATTTACTATTCAAATAATCACAAAAGTTCTTTAGATGAAAAGTTAAATGCAAAAAAAGTATCGCTCACCACAATTCTAAAGCAGTCTGATATTATTTCAATCCATCTTCCGCTAAATAAGAACACAAATAAATTATTGAATGCAAAAAATCTGCACTTATTAAAAAAATCAGCCATTCTGATTAATACTGCTCGCGGCGAAATTGTAGATGAAAAAATATTAATTAAAATGTTAAAGACTAAAAAATTATTTGCCGCCGGATTAGATGTTTATGAAGATGAACCGAATATCAAAAAAGAATTTTATGAACTTAATAATGTAATTCTTCTGCCTCACATTGGTAGTGCTACAATCGAAGCAAGAAATAATATGTCCTTGCTTTCTGCAAAAAATATTATTGCTATTTTATCAGGCAAACGAGCTTTAACTCCGGTTTCAATCCAACCAAATTAATTGCTAATCTTGGATACCATTGGTAATTTTGAAACAAAAAAAGAGAAAATAAATGAGATTTGGAATACCAAAAGAAACTCTTTATGAAGAAAAAAGAGTTGCATTAGCTCCTGCAGGAGTAGATGCTTTAATAAGAGCCGGTCATACAGTTTATATTCAAAGTGGTGCGGGAGAGGGAAGCCATTTTAGTGATGAAGAATACCGCAAAACGGGAGCGCAAATTGTTTACAGTGCTGAAGAAACTTTTGCGAGATCAGAGGTTGTTGTAAAAGTTGCTCCCTTATCTGAATCCGAAGCTGAAATGCTGCAAGACAATCAAACTTTATTTTCATTCCTTCATTTATCAATCGGCAAAAAAAATATTATCGAACAATTGTTAAAGAAAAAAATTACAGCAATTGGTTACGAGTTAATCGAAGAAGAAGAGCGCTTACCTGTTTTACATTCTATGAGTGAAATAGCCGGACAACTTTCCATTCAGGTTGCAGAAAGATACCTTGAAAGTTTTTCAGCAGGAGGAAGAGGAATTTTGTTGGGTGGAATTACAGGCGTTGCTCCTGCCGCAGTAGTTATTCTTGGTGCAGGCGTTGTAGGCGTTACAGCCGCTCGTGCTGCGCTTGGACGCGGTGCGCAGGTAATTGTTATTGATAAAGATTTAAACAGACTTAGAACTATTGATATGCATTTTAGAAAAAAAGTTACCACTGTTATGGCAAATCCTTATACTATTTCTCGCGGAGTAAAATTTGCTGATGTGCTGATTGGTGCGGTATTAATAAAAGGTGAAAAAGCACCAAACCTTGTTACTGAAGCAATGGTTAAGCAGATGAAAATGGGTGCTGTAATTGTTGATGTTTCGATTGATCAGGGTGGTTGTATTGAAACAAGCAGAATCACAACACAATCTGATCCTGTTTACAGCATGCACAATGTAATTCATTACTGTGTACCAAATATGCCGGCAATAGTTTCGCGCACGGCAAGCTATGGATTAAATAATGCTTCGCTTGGATACATTCAGGATATTGCTGAAAATGGTTTATCAAATGCTTTACTTGGTGATCTTGGATTATCAAAAGGAGTTTGCACTTATAATGGATATTGCTGCAACGAATCTATTGCAAATACTTTTAATGTTGAATACAGAAGACTTCATATTTTTTCCAGTAATTAGAAAAAAATATTAAACTGAATACGAATAGTATTCTAGAAACGAGAAATTGAAATGACAACAACTGAAGAAATAACTACAATAAAAAATCTGATACCAACTAATCTGCTGCGAATTTATAATCAGAAATTAGTTAGTTCTGATGAAGCTGTTAAACATATTAAATCTGGCGACAATGTAATTGTTCAGCCTGGCTGCGCGGTTCCGAATGAATTAATTAAAGCTATGGTGCGCAGAAAAGATGAATTAGAAAATGTTACAATCTATCATATTCTAATCGTTGGTGAATTACCTTATTTACAGCCCGGAATGGAAAAACATTTTAAACATAAAGCTTTTTTCATCGGTGCTAATGCGCGTAAATCTATTAGTGAAGGACGAGCAGAATTTATTCCGATATTTTTATCCGAAGTTCCACTGTTATTTAAACTTGGCAGAATAAATACAGATGTTGCGCTGCTTAATGTATCTCCTCCGGATGAACATGGTTTTTGCAGTTATGGTGTAGATGTTGGTACGATTAAAACTCCTGCAGAAAAATCTAAAATAATTATTGCACAAGTAAATAAGCACATGCCAAGAGCTTTGGGTGATTGCTTCATCCACATAAATAAAATTACTTACATTGTTGAGCATGATGAGGAATTAAAAGAGCTTCCTCAAATTGATCCAAACACAGCACCGGAAGTGTTGGCGGTTTTTGATAAAATTGGACAAAACGTTGCTAATCTTATTGAAGATGGATCTACATTGCAGATGGGTATTGGAGCAATTCCGGATTCTGTAATGAAATATTTATTTGATAAAAAGGATTTAGGAATTCACACAGAAATGTTTTCTGATGGAATGATAGATCTTGTTGATGCAGGTGTAATCAATGGTGAAAAGAAAACTTTGCATCCTGGTAAAATAATTGCAGGATTTGTTCTCGGTACAAAACGTGTTTATGATTTTATTGATAACAATCCTATATGTGAATTTCATCCTCAGGAATATGTAAATGATCCTTTTATCATTGCTAAGAATAATAAAATGGTTGCAATAAATTCAGCGTTAGAAGTTGATTTAACAGGACAAGTTTGTGCTGATTCCATCGGTACAAGATTTTATTCCGGGATTGGCGGACAAGTGGATTTTATTCGTGGTGCATCAAAATCTGAAGGAGGCAAACCGATAATTGCGTTACCTTCAACAACAAAAAATGATACTATCTCGCGTATTGTACCAACACTTAAACCTGGTGCTGGCGTTGTTACATCGCGCGGAGATGTTGATTATATCGTTACGGAATACGGTGCAATAAATCTTTGGGGAAAAACAATTCAGGAACGTGCTAAAGCTTTGATTTCAATTGCTCATCCAAAATTCCGGGACGAATTAACAAAATACGCAGAAGAAACTTTTTACATTTAGAACATCATGATAGCAGTAATTGGAGATATACACGGATGTTATTATACTTTAAAGCAATTAGTTGAAAAAATAAAAACTAAGTATCCGGATATTTCTATTTACTGTGTTGGTGATTTGGTTGATAGAGGAAATTTTAGTTTTGAAGTAATTGAGTTTGTCAAATCAGAAAGCATCCGATTTGTAATTGGCAATCACGATTATATGTTTTATTCTAACATGCGAGATCCATTCAGCATCATGGCAAGATCGTGGAATTATAATGGAGCAGAAACCACGATAGCATCCTATAAAGAAAAAAATCATTTTATGGATGAGCACCTTGATTTAATAATTTCCGCGCCGCTTTTTTATAATTTAGATGATTGCTTTATTTCTCATGCAGGCGTATCTACTAAATATCAAAAATTCTTTAAGGATGGCATTCCATCAGATAAAGAATTAGATGAGATATTTAAGAAAGAGCTTGATGATAAGAACAGCATTTTATGGACACGGGGCAGTTTACTTAATTTAGGAAAACTTCAAATTATTGGTCACACCCATAGAAAAGATGTTTATCACGATATCAGCAGTAATACATTATATATCGATACAACTGCTTATGGCAATAATAAATTGACTGCTGTAATTATCGATAATAATAAGTGCATTGAGATCATTGAGGAAAAATCGGTCATCGCTGATGTAAATAAAAACTGGATTTATCAGTTTTAGTCTATGTCTGTTGAAATTGAAAAAAAATTCTTAGTTACATCTGATGCCTGGAGGCAATTAGGCTCACCAATATTATATCGGCAAGGTTATTTATTAATTAGTAAACCAAAGACTATACGTATTAGAACAATTGGGGAAATTGGTTATGTTACAATAAAAGGTGCTGCTCAAGGTATCAGCAGACTGGAGTTTGAATATAAAATTCCAATTGATGATGCAAATTTATTGTTAGAAGAACTGTGTGAAAAACCTATAATATGTAAATATCGAACAAAGATAAAAATTAAAGATTTAATTTGGGAAGTAGATGAATTTCTTGATGATAATAAAGGACTTATAGTTGCTGAGATTGAATTACATAATGAAGATCAAAGGATAGAAATCCCTGATTGGATAGGAGAGGAAGTATCAACCGATCCTAAATTTAATAACTCAAGACTTCTTACAAATCCCTATTCAAATTGGAAGACAAATAAGAATTAAATGTTAAAAGCCCCATTAACTTTGCTAACTGTGTCCATACTATTCTTCTCAAGCTGCTCATCAGAAGAAACCATACAACCTGTTGATAGTAACTTTGTGCAAATTGATCTTTCATCATTTCTGTTTGAACCTTCTGGCATTACTTATAATCCACATTCAAATACATTGTTTGTAGTGTCTGATACAATTAACTCAATCTTTGAGATTGATACAAGTGGAGTGTTCATAAACAGCTTTACAATAAATGCTGATGATTTAGAAGGTATATGTTTTTCCAGCAATTACGATACGATATATGTGGTTGGGGAATCTTTTAATCTAATTTCAACTTTTGCACTGGGCGGAACTAAGATCAAATCTATTTATAAAAAAGTCTCTACCAATCTTAGTGTTTCGGATGAAAGATTATGTTGAAGTTTCAAGATTCGAGGTTGACATTGTGAAAGATTTATCACTTATCTGTTTTGATAATACATTAAATTGTTTTTGGGTAATTAGTGATGAATCAAAAAAAAATATTTCGGATCAGTTTAACGGGATCAATTATATCTGAGTGGGATTTACGGTTTAATAAAGGGGACGGATTAACAATCGTAAATGATGAAATTTATGTTGTAAATAATTTCGACGGGAAATTATATGTATTTCAAAATCCTCATTGATTTATTGATTTTAGAAAAACTTATTTTGAAAACCTGGAGGTTTTAAATTCAGTGTAGGATGAATTAGTTAGATTAGTGTTAGACAAATTAGTTTTATTTAATTAGGAGTTCTTATGAAAAAAGATTACTTACTTTTATTTGTTCCATTATTTGCTTTTGTTTTAATGCAGACCGGTTTTGCACAGTCACCTGTTATAAATGAATTATATTCAAGAGGAATTGCTACAGAACCAGACTGGATTGAAATTTACAATCCAACATCAACATCAATTGACATTACAGGATATAAAATTTATGATAGTGGTGGTAATGCAGGTACAAAACCTAAAAAAGAATTTCCAACAG
>JBDTRQ010000111.1:0-1695 GCA_039931535.1 Ignavibacteriota bacterium | reverse complement strand
GTGGTAAACCTTCAACACCTAACCTTGCATCGGATGGAAATAAATAAATTTCATTTTTATTTAAGTATTGATTTTCTAAATATGGAATTTCTCCAAAGATTTTTTCAAAAGTTTCAAATCCATATTTGAAAAACGGATTAAATTCATAATCTTTTTTTCCTATTCCAACTCCGTCAATAAATATCATTAAAACATTATTCAATTTTTATCCAATTTTTTTGATTCAACTAAAATGGTAACCGGACCATCATTAATAATTTTTACCTGCATCATCGCACCAAACTTTCCGGTTTTAATTTTTTCTTCGCCAAGATTTTGTTTCATCCGCTCAATAAACTTTTCATAAATCGGAATTGCAATTTCAGGTCGAGCAGCATCAATAAAACTTGGTCTGTTTCCTTTTTGTGCATCTCCATACAAAGTAAACTGAGAAATAATTAGAACTTCCCCATCAATATCTTTTAAAGATAAATTCATCTTATCATTTTCATCTTGAAATATTCTTAAGTTTGAACATTTATCCGCAACGAATAATAAATCATTTTCAGTATCATTGGATTTAATTCCAAGAAGAATTACAATTCCCTTTCCAATTTCTTCTTTATAATTTTCTTCTGATATGTAAACGCCGCCTTCCGAAACCCTTTGAACAAGCGCTCTCATTTAAGTTCTCCGCAAATTATTCTTTCTATTCCCGAATAATCTTTTGTGATTTTAATATTTGTAAATCCTGCATCTTCCATCAATTTAAAAATTCTTTGATGCTGATCTTTTCCGATTTCAAAATATAATTTGCCGCCATTATTTAAAAGTATTTTTGAAGAAAAAATAATTTTGTTGTAAAAGGTTATTCCATCGCTGCTATCTGTTAATGCAATACGTGGTTCACTAACTTTTAGTTCAGGTTCAAGAGTTTCAAAATCTTTTTCAGAAACGTACGGCGGATTTGAAACTATCAAATCAAATTTGCCAAGCTGATTTAGATCGCTATTTAATATATCAAATAACTATAAATCAATTCTATCCTGCAATAAATTTAATTCCGCATTTTGTTTTGCAACTTGTAATGCCTTTTCACTTATATCGATTGCAACCATTTTTATATTTGGTAAGTTTTTAAGAAGTGAAAGTGAAATGTTTCCGCTGCCAACACCAATATCCAAAAATTTTAGTTCAGTGTTTTTATCGGTTTCATTAATAATTTGCTCAACAAGCAGTTCTGTTTCTGGTCGTGGAATTAAAACATATTCGTTTACAATTAATTTCAGTCCGTAAAACTCAACATTACCAATAATGTACTGCAAAGGAATTCTCAATCCTCTCTTGCGAATTGCTTCGCGGTAGGTCTGCACTTCATTTTCAGCAAGCGGTTTATCAAAGGCAAGATAAAGTTCTAATCGTTTACATTTTAGAATTTCGGCAAGTAAAATTTCTGCATTAGCTCTTGGTGATTCTACACTCTTTTTTTCAAGATACTCTGTTGATAGTTTTATAACTTCTAAAACTGTAATCATAAATAAAATTATTTTGAAAGGTGTTTAACTTAGTTACGCAAAAAGCTATTTTAAATAAAACTTCCGTAACGCAGACTTAAGTCTGCGCTACGATTTTATAATATTTAATTAAACTTTCAATATGGTGAATGTTCAATACAGAAAATAATAATCTGAATTTAACTTAAATAAAGAGCTCTTC
>JBDTRQ010000110.1:0-1625 GCA_039931535.1 Ignavibacteriota bacterium | reverse complement strand
CGTGACATCCGTTAAAATTTTAGTAAGGCGATTCATTTGAATCGCCTTTTTGTTTTAATTTTTCTTCTCACCTTTAAAAACTTTATAGAAACAAAAAATTGTTAGACTAAGAATTACAGTCCAGGCAAGGACTAAAAAAATTATTCCGTTTGTTGTAAGTCCCATTATTTAACCTCGTTGTGATTATTTTCCCAGGCTTTTTTAACCATTAACATTATAATAACAGCAATAGAAACCATTAAAATTCTTGCACCCCAAATGTAGGGTACGTTTTCCGGAAGAGCGTTAACTAATAATAATGTTGGTATTGCGCTCTGCACAAACCACCAGCCCATCAGTATCATTAAAATTATAGGAGTTATATATTTCATTATGTAATAAAAGAAAAACGGTATTTGTATATCACCACCCTGATTCATTTCTTTCCAAGCTTTATCAGCACCAAAAACCCACATAAATAAAACTGTTTCAATCAAAGCAAATACAACAAGACCAAAAGTGCCAGCCCAATAATCCATCTCATCTAAAAATCCAAACTTTAAAAAGAATATTACAAACTGTACCGCTGCAAGAACCGCAATCGCTAAAGTTGTAACAGCTTTTTTTCTATCCATTCCAAACTCATCTTCTAAAAATGCAACAACAGGCTGACCCATAGCTACGGAAGATGTTATGCCCGCAAAGAAAAGCAATAGGAACCACATAAATCCAAATAATTCACCCATCGGAAAATGCGAGCTGCCAAAAATTATCGGCATAGAAACAAAACCAAGATTAAACGCACCTCCGGCCGCAATTTCTTTAGTCGCATCTAATCCGAAGAAAGCAACTGCAACTGGAATTGCAATTGATGCACCAAGAATAACTTCTGCAAATTCGTTTGTGGATGCTGTTGCAAGACCGGAAAGTACAATATCATCATCAGGTTTTAAATAACTTGCATACGCTTGTATCGTGCCCATTCCAACGGAAAGAGTAAAAAATATTTGTCCTGCTGCAGCAAGCCAGATGTTTGGATTACCGAGAGATGAAAAATCAGGATTCCAAATAAATGCGAAACCATTTGCAACAGAGTTTTCAGGAAATGCCGGGTCTGGCGTACCGAGTGCGAAAATCCTGATTGCTAAAATTGTTGCAAATATAAAAAGTAACGGCATCGCAATCTTAGCCAACTTTTCTATTCCTTTTGAAATTCCTTTATAAAGAATAGCAAAGTTTATAGCAAATGTAACTAACATTAAAGAATATGCGGGCCAAAGTGAACTAAATGTTTGTGATGTTGTAATTCCCTGGTAGCTTGATAGAAAACCGGTCATAGTTTCGCGAGTTTCGTTTGAGTATAAACCAAGTACAGAAAATATACTGAAGCCAAGAGTCCACGATTCGATATAAGTGTAGTAAATTAGAATTGTGATAGAGATAAATAAACCAATGGCACCAAAATATTTTGCAAGTTTATTTTTCCAGATCACATCAAACATTCCTGGTGCGCTGCCGTGTCTAAATTTTCCGCCGTGTCTGCCGATGCCCCATTCAATCCACATTAACGGAATGCCAAGCAGAATGAAAAAAATAAAATAGGGAATCATAAAAGCGCCGCCGCCATTTTGTGCCGCTTGAACAGG
>JBDTRQ010000109.1:0-1962 GCA_039931535.1 Ignavibacteriota bacterium | reverse complement strand
TTTGAATTTCATTACGGCTGCGGCAAAGAGAGCGTAATTACAGAAAGTCATTTAATCGCTTTTGATTTATGCACACCCGAAGATATGAAATTGATAACAAGAATCTGTTCAAAAATTAATGCCGTACTAAAATCATTTTTTGAAAGAAGAAACGAAACGCTTGCCGAAGTATGCTGCCATTTTGGAAAATATGAAGATAAAGTTTTTCTTGTTGGTGATTTTACTCCTGCAAGTATAAAAATCTTACCAAAAGATGAATCGGTTAAATGGACAAATCCTTATAAGCTTTCCACAGCTAACGAAGTAAAAAAATATACAGAACATCTTTTTAATATTGCGAGTGTTAAATAATGTTTACTAAGTACGGTTACAATACAATGGGGATTGCATTTATTGTGGTCTTCATTCTGATTGTAATTAGTATCTTTTCTTCATCAAACTTTGTTAGAGTTCCGTTGATTCTTCTTGCACTTTTTCTAATCGTATTTACTTTAAACTTTTTTCGAGATCCGGATCGCACCGTTCCAAATAAAGATAAAATAGTTGTATCACCTGCCGATGGAAGAGTTTTATTTGTTAAAGATGTTTTGGATGATAAATTCTTAAACAGCAAAGCTAAAATGGTTTCAATATTTATGTCGCCGTTAAATGTTCATGTAAACAGAATCCCAATGTCCGGCAAAGTTGAATATGTGAGCTACATTAAAGGTGATTACCTCGCAGCGTTTGAAGATAAAGCATCCGAACGAAATGAACGAAACGAAATTGGAATTACAAGCTCTGCGGGAAAAGTTTTATTTACACAAATTGCCGGATTTGTTGCACGAAGAATTGTAAGCGATTTGAAAGTTGGAGACTCTGTAAATATTGGAAATCGGTTTGGTATGATTAAATTTGGAAGTCGTGTTGATATTATTGTTCCCGTTGATTGGCAAGTAAAAGTTAAAAAAGACGACAATGTTACTGCCGGGGAAACTATACTTTTTGAATATTAGGAGGCTTCGATTAAGCTTATTGATGCTAAAAATTATTTTGTATTTCAAATGAGTGATTTTAATCTCTTTAACTATTTTACTTCGCCTCCCCTTTACATTTCTACTAAGGATTTTGCAGGTTAATGAATCGATTTAGAATTACACCTTCTGTAATACCGAATTTATTTACCGCTATGAACATGTTCAGCGGTTTTTTTTCGATAATAAGCGCAAGCCAGGGCAAATTTATTTATGCGGGCTGGCTCATTATTATCGCAGCAATTTTTGATACGCTTGATGGTTTTATGGCTCGGCTTACAAAATCCAGCAGCGAGCTTGGCGTTGAGTTAGATTCACTTTCCGATGTTGTAAGTTTTGGTGCTGCCCCTTCTTTTCTGCTCTACTCAATTTATTTTTATCAGTTTGAAACTTTTGGAATAATAATCAGTTCCCTGCCATTAATTTTAGGTGGATTTCGTCTTGCAAGATTTAACGTTCAACTTGTTGGATTTAATAAATCATACTTTACCGGTTTGCCAATTCCCTCTTCCGCACTTACAATAGTTTGTTTCATTTTATCTTTTTACGATAACGGATTTGGAGAAACAGAAAAACAATTTATCATTCCAATGGTTTTGCTTTTATCTTTTTTGATGGTTAGTAATGTTAAGTATGATACTATTCCAAAGTTTACAATCAGTGCTATCAAAAAAAATCCTTTAATATACATTGCTTACTTTATTGCACTCATAGTTGTAATTATTTACACAGTTAAAGGATTATTTTTCATTTTTGTTTTCATGATCGGATTTGGTATTTTTCGACAACTTTTTAAGTATTTCTCAATAAAAAAATCTGAGTAAAAAGTGTTTAAAGCTACAGTTTTAATTAAACGAAGACCATCCATTCTTGATCCGCAAGGCGTTGCAGTTGAAAAAGGTGCAAAGCATCTTGGCATTTCAAATATTAGAGGCACAAGAATCGGAAA
>JBDTRQ010000108.1:0-7616 GCA_039931535.1 Ignavibacteriota bacterium | reverse complement strand
GGTCCTGGCCGGGACGCGGATTGAACTTCCAGAAAGACTGCAGGAAATTGCTGCTGGTAGAAGATAAATTAGTATCGAGTAATGAGCAGTTAGTAGTTAGATAGGTTAACTTGATAAAGAACTTGTTTGTGTTGATATTTGGTTTAGGATGATTAACAATTTATTATATATATCCAAGGTGATAAATAAATCTTACAAATTAATTTTTATTTTTCTGCTCTTTCAATCAACTATCTTTTCACAAACAATTTCAAATCTTGATAAGTTTTATACATTAATTGATTCAGCATCAAATAATTTATTAAAGGATTTAGGCGATGCAAAAAAGGTAAACTTAGAATTAAACTTTGGAACTGATTATTCTATTTTTGCAAATCAAGTAAGAGGAAAATTTTTAAGAAATGGAATTCAATTAGTAGGCGATAATTCTGATGATAAAAATTTTGTTCGTGTAAACTTTGTTGTTGATAATTCCTTTGTTGGATATTCTGATCCCGAAAAAGATGGAATTTTTGGAGATTTTTTTACTGAAAGAACTGTTGAACTTTCGGGTAACTATTTTATATCAAATAATCCGCAGGTAAAAGAGTTTAAGCTAACCGCAAAAGACACAATCAATGTAGAAGATGTTGAAAAAGTAGAGAACAGATCATATCCTTTTACACAAGGCAACCTGCCGCCGGAACCGTTTTTTTCCAGTCTTTTGGAACCAATCGTAGCAATTGGGGCTGCGGCTGTAATCGTAATTTTATTCTTTACAGTTCGCTCTAAGTAAGGGCTTCGCTATAAATTATATAATTATTCTAAATTTTCTCTATTAAATCTTTTCAATTAAAATAGATTGAATATGCTACGCCCCTTTTATTTTATTTGCAGGAAACCACTTATAAATACCTTTGAAGGCTAATCCATTTTGGTTATAATTGCACATCAAAAAACCTATATACTTTAAAATGAAAAACATATTTGCATTACTTTTTGTAACATTATTTTTATTTGCTTGTTCATCAACCCTTGATACAACAAATATGCAACCTGAAGAAAAATTGGCTTATGCAATCAAACTTTACAATCAGGAAGATTACGAAGAAGCAGTTAAAGAATTTGAATCAATAATACTCCAATATCCCGGCAGCAGCATAATTGATGACGCGCAATATTATTTGGCGATGACAAGATTTAAAAGAGAAGAATATATTCTTGCTGCATATCAATTCAGTAGATTAATAAAATCTATGCCTTCCAGCGAATTTTTACCAGATGCACAATTTATGTTATCTGATTGTTATTACGAGCTTTCACCGGATTATACTCTTGATCAACAATACACTAAAAAATCTATTGAAGAGTTCCAAGTATTTATTGATTTCTATCCGTTAAATGCACGAGCCGCAGATGCTGAATCCAAAATAAAAGAACTAAATGATAACCTGGCAAAAAAAGAATATGAAGACGCTCGCCTTTACGATAAGATGGATTATTATTTAGCCGCTTTTAAATATTATGATTCTGTTATGGAAGTTTATCACGATACACAATACGCACCGCTTGCTCTTTACAACAAAATAAATTTGCTTGTGGATAGAAAGCGAAATCCTGAAGCGTTAGCGGAATCAGAAAAGTTTCTGCAAAAATATCCAAATGATAAAAATTTTAGCGAAGTGCAGAAGATAGAAAAATCATTGGCAAGTAAACTCTCAGTAATTCCATAATGCTGGCCGCAAAAAAAATAAGTGATTCTCAAATCGTTATGACAGAACTTGTTCTGCCAAATCATACAAATCAGCTTGGTAATTTGTTAGGCGGACAGTTGATGCACTGGATAGATATATGCGCTGCACTTAGCGCTGCAAAACACAATCATAGAGTTTGCGTTACTGCTTCGGTGGATAGAATTGATTTTCATAATCCTGTTAAATTAGGTGATGCGGTTACTTTAACTTCATCAATAAATAGAGTGTTTAAAACTTCTATGGAAGTTGGAGTTGAAGTTTACGCACAAAATTTTAGATTGGGCACGCGATTTCATTCAAACACAGCGTACTTAACTTTTGTTAGTGTAGATAATGATGGCAAACCGGTTGAAGCTATTGATGCAATTCCGGAATCTGAAGACGAAATTAGAAGATACAATGAAGCTCTCATACGAAGAGAGAACCGTCTTAAAGACAGGAATAAGTAAATTTAAAACACTTTTATCTTTTGTCTTACTCTCACAAATTATTTATCCGCAAATTCCCTTTAAAGGATTTTGCAAATTAAATTCATTTAGTGTTGATTCCGGTTTTACTAAAATTTTTAGTTTTAATTATGATCAGGATGAACATTCTGATTTATTAATTTATAATCCCCTACAAAAAAAAGCTGCGCTTTATGATGGTATAAGCGGAACAAAATTTATACTAAAAGAAATGCTGACGCTTCCGTTAGAATTATCCGCAATCGAACCGATAATAATTCCAAATAAAATGATTGAATCGTTTGCTTTCACATCCAGAAAAAGCAGAAGCTTTGGAATTTATAATTTTAATACATCAGGCAAGGTAAAATTACTTTCGCAGATAAAATTAGATTCCTATCCTGAAAATATCAGCGTTACAAATAATTTTACAGATGATTCTCAGTTATTTTTGTTATCAGGTAATTCGTTTGATGGCTTATCAATAGTATCAAGCAAGAATAATCAACTAATAGAAAAAACAATCTGCGCTAATAAACCTTTTCAAAATGCACAGTTTATCAATTTGAATTCGGATGCTTATGAAGATATTGTTGCATTAAATTCAATCGAAAATACACTTCATTTCTTCTATAATAATTCCCGCGATGAATTTAATGAACTTAGAACCCTAAGAATTAATGAAGATGTTTTGTCGATGAAAATATTTGATATTAATTATGATCAGTATAAAGATATTATAGTAAGTACAAAATCAAATATTCAAATTTATTTTGGCGATGCAACTTCTTCATTTGCTAAAACAATTTCTATTCAAACAAGTTATGCTGCTGATAAATTTATAATTGGTGATTTTAATCGTGATGGGTTTTTTGATATTAATTATTTAAGTGTTGATGAAGGAATTGTTTCAACAATCTTTGCAAAAGATTTTAATATGTTCTTTCCGGAAATTATCCAGCAAAAGGAAAAAGGTTTTGTGGATGTAATCCCTTTCTTTAGCAAGTTTGTTTACGGTGCTGCATATTTAAATCAAAACGGAGAAGTAAATATTCTTTCCACCGTTAAATCGATGTCGGATGATCAAAAGCTTGCAATTGCTATTGAGCCCGATTTAATCGCTCCATTCGATCATATTAACAACGGAATAACTGATTTAGTATTTACAGATAAGTTTGATAATAAATTAAAATTTATTATTCGCAGTGCGGCAGGCTTGCCGGAAAAATATTTTGCAGTAGATCTTTATGAAGAGCATAATAGAATATTAGAATTCAGTAATGATAAATCAAAAAAAACTTTTTTTCTTTACAACGCAAATAAAAAAGTAATTGAAGCGATTGAAGTTGATTTTAATAAGTTTAATTTTAAACGCAAAATCCATTATGCAGAAGGACCGATTCAGGATATTAAAATCAAACCGGATGCAGAAGGTGAAGCAGAATTATTTATACTTTATTCAAAAGATAAATCTTTAAATCTTCAGGTTATTTCAAAAACGCAAGTTGGCTTCAATCGAAAAGTTTACACAAATTTAAGCTCAAATTGGTTTGATTCATTTTTGTTTTTTGATGATAAACTTAAAATTGGTTATTGGCAGTATGATGAGGAGTTTCTAAAATTAAATTTTATAAGCTTTACAGAAAACGAAAAAAATCCTGTAACAAAAATAAAATTGAATCGAAAAAATTCATTATTGGTTTCAAAATCTAATTCTATAATCAGTAAAGATGGTTTTAAATATTCTGCACTGCTCAAAAATGAAGACGAAACATTTTTGGTTGCGGGCGATAGAGAACCAAAACTTTATTCAACTTTTAACTACAAAAATGAATTTAGGATACAAGATAAAAATCAATTATTTTTTGGAAAAAATAACTCAGTTTTTGTTTACGATTCTGATTTAAGTTCATTAACAGAAATTACTCCCGCAAAAACCGGCGGCAGTTTTTTAATAGCAGATAAGATATCAGGTATTAAATTGAATAATTTTATTATCCAACAGTTAGATCAGAGAAAATTAAATTTGATCTTTACCGATACTAAATCCGGCAGCATTGAAATAAGGCAGTTATCTAAATGATAAAATGTTTTATTACTGTTTTTATTTTAAGTTTTTCATCAACAATTCTTGCACAGGATTTTTCTAAAGCTGAACTCGATTCAATGTATAATCTTTTCACTTATATGAAAGGTGTTAATATATCAGAAAATTTTGAGCAGCAGCTTGAAGAGCATCCTGAAATGCTTAAATGCGGTATGGGATTAGTTACATCATTAAAACAAAATTTAAATAGCTATTCTCTTGAACAGCAAAATGTTTTATCTAAAATATTAGATAGACCGACAAATCTTCCAAACACATCCGTTTCATTAAACGGGTTTTTTAGAGTTCACTTCACAACAGCTGGTAATAATGCAATTGGTTATGATATAAACTTGCTATTGGCTGCATTGGATTCAGTCTATAATTTTGAAATAAATTATTTAGGTTATCCAGCTCCGCCTTCTGATGGTTCTGCAGGCGATGATGATAAGTATGATATTTACATTCAAAACCTTGGTGGACTTTACGGTTACACTCAATTTGAAAACAAAGTTGCTGATTCTCGTTGGACTTCTTACATGGTGATTGATAATGATTTTGTTGGATATTATTCAACAGGAATAAATGGCGCAAGAGTTACAGTTGCACACGAGTTTCATCACGGAATACAAAGCGGAAGTTTTGCACCGCAAAATTTTAATTCGCCTTATAGAAATGATGATATATTTTTCTATGAATTAACTTCTACTTCTATGGAAGAATTTGTGTTTGATAATGTTAACGATTACTATTCTTACATGCACACTTATTTTCAACATCCGGAAAGAGCAATGCCATTGCATGACGGATATAATTTAGCAATATGGGATATCTATCTGCAGAAAAATTTTGGATTTGAGATTTTAAAAAATCAGTGGGAAAGAATTCCAACAACTCCTGCAATAAAAGCAATTGCTCTAAGTATTGATAATGAAGGTTCAACTTTTGGGAATGAACTTAACAAGTTTGGAATTTGGTGTTATTTTACAAATACGAGAGCAATTTCAGGCAGATATTTTGAAGAAGCGATTAACTATCCGCTTTTAACGCCAACAGCGGCGGTTAATTTTAGTTCATCATTTCAAACATATAATATGTCTTTAAATCCAACAGCAAATTATTTTTTAAAGATAAATCTTCCTGCTCCGGATGGTGAGTTTAATAATATTATTACCAACTCAGATTGGCAAAAAACAATTGATGATTATACACAGCTTTTGAATTTTTCATTTACAATTTATGCTGATACTGCATCAGGTGAAAAAATAATAAGTGAAAATTATTCGGTTAGTTTCAGCAGAGATAATCAAAACTTTTGGAACAATGCTGGAATATTAAATAACATAGTAGTTTATGGCGATTCTAATTTTAATGTTCCCGATATTGAAGAAGAAACATTTGCATACCCAACACCGTTTAGGAAATCATCCGCGAATAATATTTATATAGTTTTTCAATCTGATAAATTACGTGGGGAGGAAGTAGATTTGAATATTTATTCTGCTGGATTGGAATTGCAGTTTGCAAATAAAAAATTTATCGATTACACTTATTCTAAAAACTCAAAAAAATATTGCAAAATTATGTTAGATAAATCAGATATTGATTTTTCAACAGGTGTTTATATTTATATTATTAAGTCCGGTGATAATATTTACAAAGGTAAGCTGGTGATCTTTAATGATTAACTATTCTGTTGAAGCAGCCGGACTGAATAAATCTTTTGGTAGAAGACTTATCTTTAACGATCTACGATTTAAATTTGATAAAGCTGGAGTGTATGGAATATCAGGTCCAAATGGCTCCGGAAAATCAACACTTGTAAAAATTATTGCGGGAATAATCGGAGCATCAAAAGGTAAGATTATTCATAAGTTAAATGATAAAGAAATTACTGAGGTGCAGCTTCACGATCATATTGGTTTTGTTTCGCCGTACCTTGTTTTGTATGAAGAGTTTTCTACTTATGAAAATTTAAATCTTGTTGCGGATATTAGAGGTATTGCGTTCAACAAAGAACGAGTTGATTATCTTTTAAATAAATTTTTATTGTTTAAAAGAAAAGATGATCTATTAAAAACATATTCATCGGGAATGAAACAGCGAGTAAAATTTATTTTTGCTTTGATGCATTCACCACAGCTTTTAATTTTAGATGAGCCGACATCCAATCTTGATGAAGAAGGAAAAAATTCTGTTTATGAAATCGTAAAAGAAGAAGGACAAAATAATATTGTGCTCATCGCATCCAACGAAAAATCTGATTTGGAACTTTGCAGCGATATTGTTTATTTGGAGAAGTATAAGAATTAATAAGTTAGTCATGCTGTCTGCCGCGGCAGATTATTTCAGCATCTCATTTCTAAAAAAAAATGAGACCCTGAAACAAGTTTAGGGTGACGAATAGGAACTATGCAACAAGCTCTCTAGGTCCTGGAATAGAGAAACAAACTAAATTAGGCTTTAGCCAAATCAAAAATTAAATGAACTCAAAATCATATAGCTTATTTCTAAAAGATTTTAAATCTGAACTGCGCACACGTTACGCAATTAACGCACTTGCAATGTTTATTATTGTGGCAATCAGCGTAATATTATTTTCTGTTGGAAATGAAAAGATTAGTCCAAGCTTAACGGGCGGTTTGTTTTGGGTTGTAATTTTCTTTACTGCAATGTCAGGTTTATCAAGAGCTTTTGTTTCGGAAGAAGAACGCGGAACTTCATTAACATTACAATTAATCGCAGCACCTTCAACGGTTTACACAGGGAAACTAATTTTTAACATTATCTTAGTTTTTGCTATGAACACTATTATTGCTATACTTTATTCAGCTATATTTGAAGCGTTTGTTATCCAAAACTTTGCACTTTTTTTAGTCTCATTTGTCCTTGGCAACATTGGATTAGCGGTTTCATCAACTATAATTGCTGCGATAATTGCAAAAGCAGGAGCTAAAGGCACTCTCTATCCTGTGCTTTCTTTTCCTATATTATTACCTTTGATTTTAACGTCAGTTCAGCTAACATTGTTTGCAATAGATGGCATATCCTTTGAAAGAGCTAAGTTTGAATTGGCAATTGTTGTGAGCTACGATGTAATAATGCTCACTGCATCTTATATGTTGTTTGATTTTATCTGGAAAGAATAGCATTTTTTAACTAAACTAATCTGAAAAGTTTTATGATCTGGAAAATATTTTTATTTCTCTTACTCGCATTTGTCTCTGTCGCTGGAATTGCCTTTCCCATTGTAGAGAATCCAACTAAGTGGTATGAGTTTCCATTTATTCCCGGACTTGAAGAAAACGCAAAAATAATTTTCTTCCACGTTCCAACTGCATGGCTAACTGT
>JBDTRQ010000107.1:0-2916 GCA_039931535.1 Ignavibacteriota bacterium | reverse complement strand
TTGAGGGTGTGATGTCAACTATTCATCCTGAAAGTGATTCTTATGAGATTACAGAAAACCTAGTTACACAGTTATTCAAAGTTTATGATCTAAATTATAAAATAGAAAAGTTAGAAGTTGTTGATGAAGATAAAAATGAATCCGTTGTCAATTTTACTCAGTTAACCACAAAAGTAAATGGACCAAAGTTTAGGGATAATAGAGCGAAAGGAACTCACATTCTTAAAAAAGATGGTGACTCTTGGAAAATCTTTTCTACAAAAATTACTGACACGGAATTTCTTAATTAGAATAACTTAAATTTCAGTTAATTATTTATTTGGATTTTACTCAATGGATTGAGTAATTTTACTCAGTCAATTGAGTAATTTATATGTATCAAAGAAAACAAACCTTAATCATTAAAGACCGTTTAGAAGGTAAAAAGAACTTAATACAAGTTATTACCGGTCCAAGGCAAATAGGCAAAACAACTCTTGCACAGCAATTAACTCAGAAGATTTCTATCCCAACAATTTTTGTTTTCGCCGATGCTATTCAATCTACAAACTCAGTTTGGATCCAACAGCAGTGGGAAGCCGCTCGAATCAAAATGAAAGCACAAAAAGCAAAATCATTTTTGCTGATTATTGATGAAATACAAAAAATTAATAATTGGAGTGAGTTTGTAAAAAAAGAATGGGATAAAGATCGGAGAAACAGTTTAAACCTAAAAGTATTACTGCTTGGCTCTTCAACTCTGTTAATGAATAATGGACTAAATGAATCATTAATGGGCAGGTTTGAAGTTATTAAACTTCCACACTGGAGCTTTAGTGAGATGAAAGATGCTTTCGGATTTTCTCAGGAACAGTATGTTTACTTTGGCGGATATCCAGGCGCAGCCGATCTAATTTCAGATGAACAGCGTTGGAAAGATTACATCCGCAATTCGATGATAGAAGCCACAATATCTAAAGATATTTTACAATTAACTAATATTCAGAAACCCGCGTTATTAAAAAGTCTTTTTGAACTTGCTTGTTTGTACAATGGAGAGATTTTATCATATACAAAAATACTTGGACAACTAACTGATGCAGGTAACACAACAACTCTAGCACACTATCAAGATTTACTAAATCAAGTATGGTTGATTTCAGGAATTCAAAAATTTTCAGGTTCTAAAATTCAAGCTCGTTCTTCTTCCCCTAAGTGGTTAAGTTATAACACCTCACTTTCATCTGCGTATGAAGATGATAGCTTTACAACTCTTAAAAGTAATTCTGTAAAGTGGGGCAGAAAAGTTGAACAAGCCATTGGTGCTAGTTTACTAAATCATTCAAGAGTTAATAATTACAATCTTAATTACTGGCGCGATGGAAATGATGAAGTGGATTTTATCTTACAAAAAGGTAAACAAGTAGTTGCTTTAGAAGTTAAGTTGGGTAAAGCAAAGTCTCATAAAGGACTTATAAACTTTAGTAAAAAGTATAAGCTGCAAAAATCAATACTTGTTTCGGATGAGGGATTAAAATGGAAAGAATTTTTAAGTTTAGATTTAAATACTTTATTTGATTAACAAAACTTTTTATTTGGGATGCACAAAAAACATCCCAAATAAATTCCACAAATTATTAATCAACTTCTGCAGGCGGAATATTTTCTGCACCATCAAGCTTACCAATTAATTTTTGAGGATGATGAATCAAAACAGGCAAACAGTTTGAACAAATAAATGTTTGCTTTCCGGAATAAATTAAGTTCACTAAGGGAATATCATTTTCAGAAACATTACAGTTTAAACAATAATGTATTTTTGGATTTTCGCTCATATTTTTCTCTTCCTTTATTATAAATAAATGTGTGTTAAATCATCTTAAAAATATTAATGCTACTCCACCAACAGCAATAACAGCACCTGTAATTGCTCTCCACGATAATTTTTCTTTGTAAATATATTTAACCATCGGCAGCATAATTATTGGCATTGTTGACATAAGTGTAGCAGCAATTCCAACTTTTGTGTTTTCAATTGCAATTAAACTGAATGTAATTCCTAAGAACGGACCTAAAATTGTTCCAAGCATTGTTGCCCCAAATGCAGATTTATCTTTACTATAAATCTTATAAGGATTTTTATATTTTTTTAATACTAACATTATTGGAAGAAGAATAATTACGGATGAAAACACGCGAACAAATGTTGCAACAAATCCTGCAATGTGTCCTTCGTTAAATGCAAACTTTGCAAATATCAATCCGCCTGCCTGCCCCAATGCACTAAGTACTCCATAAACTATTCCCAAAGTTGTAACCTGATATTTGGAATTAGTATTTCGCTCAAGAACAACCAATGCAATTCCGGAAATTGTAATTACTATTCCGATAATTCCTAATTGGGAGATTTTTTCATTCAAAAAAATAAAAGCAAGAATTACGGACATCGCTGGCGAAAGAGCCATCAACAACATACTAATTCTTGCACCGATCATTTGATAACTTTTAAAAAGAAATGTATCCCCAATTACCAAACCGATAAACCCGCTTATAATCAAGTTAGTAAACTGTGAATTTGATAAATTAAAATCATAACCCATTAAAAGAATTGTTACAATTAAAAAAGCGGAAGCTAAAATCATCCGATTAATATTTAACTGAAGTGATCCAATCTTTTCAACAGCGGAGGAAAATGCAATTGATGTTCCTGACCAAAGGAAAGCGGTTAATAAAGCACTAAGTTCACCGAGATATAACATACATAGAAATATAATTATTGTTTAAAAATCTTAATTAATAAATTTAATGAAATAATTTATGATTGTGGTTAATAATACTAATCTGTATTATTAACCAATTAATATTATACAAGACCGATTAACAATACGAAAGGACTTTAGTAATGGGCGACAAAGGCGGCAAGAAGGACAAGAACAA
>JBDTRQ010000106.1:0-8920 GCA_039931535.1 Ignavibacteriota bacterium | reverse complement strand
GCGCAGGATACTTGAGAAGGGTCGCTTCTAGTACGAGAGGACCGAAGTGAACGTATCTCTAGTGCACCAATTGTCACGCCAGTGGCATAGTTGGGTAGCTACATACGGTTGTGATAAGCGCTGAAAGCATCTAAGCGCGAAGCACGCTTCAAGATAAGGTATCCCTTACGTAAGTAACTAAAGACTCCTCGGAGATGACGAGGTTGATAGGCTATAGGTGTAAGTGCAGCAATGTATTCAGCCAAGTAGTACTAATAGGTCGTGAGGCTTATCCATTTAAATTTTTAAATACAGATTTGATTTTCTCTTACAGGCTCGCTCTTTCATTTTTTCATTTTATTTTTGCTGATAATTGTTCAGCACAGAGTATAAATTTTGGTGGTTTTAGCCTGGGTGTTACACCTCTTCCCATTCCGAACAGAGAAGTTAAGCCCCAGCACGCCGATGGTACTGCATGCGCAGGTGTGTGGGAGAGTAGGTCGCTGCCAAATTTTATTTAGAACCCCAATCTTTTGATTGGGGTTTTTTATTTTTAAACATAGATGAAATTGTAAAGACCTCAATGCAATTTCTATCAATATTTAACCTACTTTCCTGTATATTTCCATATAAAAATTTAAACTATTTTAAATTCTTTTGGAAGATTGATGAAAGAACCTGAAGTAACTTTTGAGCTTGCTACAGAGCACGGTTTAATTAAAGAGGAATGGGAAAAGATTTTAAAGATTCTTGGTCGCACTCCAACTTTTACAGAGCTTGGCGTTTTTTCTGTAATGTGGAGTGAGCATTGCAGTTATAAAAATTCAATTTCACAATTAAAAACGTTACCGCGCAGCGGCGGCAGATTACTTGTTGCTGCGGGAGAAGAAAATGCAGGGCTAATAGATATTGGTGATGATTTAGCCGTAGCATTTAAAATTGAAAGTCACAATCATCCTTCAGCAGTTGAGCCTTATCAAGGAGCGGCAACCGGTGTGGGTGGAATTATGCGTGATATTTTTACAATGGGCGCTCGTCCGATTGCATCATTAAACTCACTTCGTTTTGGTCCATTAAAAGATGCCCGTACAAGATTTTTATTTGATGGTGTAGTTCGAGGAATTGGTGATTACGGGAACAGTTTTGGAGTTCCTACTGTTGCAGGCGAAGTTTATTTTGATGAATCGTATCAGGGCAATCCGCTTGTAAATGCTATGGCTGTTGGAATTGTGAATAAAAAGCACGTTGCCTCAGCAACATCAAAAGGTGATGGTAATCCAATAATGATTGTCGGTTCATCAACCGGAAGAGATGGAATTCACGGTGCAACTTTTGCATCAGAAGAAATTTCTGAAAAATCTGAAGCTAAACGCCCATCAGTACAAGTTGGTGATCCATTTACTGAAAAGCTTTTACTTGAAGCAACTTTAGAAATTATTAAGAACGATTGGCTAATCGGAATACAGGATATGGGCGCAGCAGGAATTGCTTGTTCAACAAGCGAAATGAGTGCAAAAGGTGAATCGGGAATGAAGATTAATCTGGACAAAGTTCCTTTGCGTGAAAAGGGTATGACAGCTTATGAAATAATGTTGAGTGAAAGCCAAGAAAGAATGTTGTGCTGTGTTAAAAAAGGTTATGAAGATCGTGTAAAGTCCGTATTTGAGAAATGGGATTTACATTGTGAAATTATTGGTGAAGTAACAAACGATGGTTTACTTCATATCGATTATCAAGGAGAACGTAAAGCAACAATACCTCCTTTTGATTTGGTACTTGGCGGTGGTGCGCCGGTTTATGTTCGTGAACAGAAAGAACCGGAATATCTAAAAGAAACAAGAAAGTTTGATTCTAAAACTTTATCTGAACCAAAAGATCTTAAAGAAACATTTCTTAAAGTTTTTTCATCACCAAATATTGTATCAAAACAATGGGTTTATCATCAATACGATTCTATGGTAAGAACAAATACAGTTGTTGGTCCTGGCTGCGATGCAGCAGTTATTTTAGTTAAAGGGACCAATAAAGCTCTTGCAATGAAAACAGATTGCAACTCGCGTTATGTTTATTTAAACCCAAAAGAAGGAACAAAGATTGCAGTTGCAGAATCAGCGAGAAATGTTGTTTGTTCCGGCGGTGTGCCTCTTGGAGTTACAAACTGTTTAAATTTTGGTAATCCATATAAACCGGAAGTTTACTGGCAGTTTGCACAAGCAATAGCTGGAATGGGTGAAGCCTGCAGGCATTTTGATACTCCTGTTACGGGCGGCAATGTAAGTTTTTATAATGAATCACCCGAAGCTGCGGTATATCCAACTCCGACAATTGGAATGGTTGGTTTAGTTGAAGATTTAAAACACATTACAACATCTTACTTCAAAGAAGAAGGTGATTTAATTTATTTATTAGGTGAAGACAAAGAAGAACTTGGCGGAAGCGAGTATGCAAAAGTTATTCATAACAAAGTTGCTGGAGAACCTCCAAAAATAAATCTTGATGAAGAAAAAAAAATACAGAATACTTTATTAGCTCTTATTAGAAAAGGATTGATAAAATCTGCTCACGATATTTCGGAAGGTGGAATTATTTCAGCACTCGCTGAATGCTGCATTATCAACCAGGAAAAACAAATTGGATGTGAGGTCGAAATTCCCGTCAAATCCAGAAAAGATTTCTCTTTATTCTCAGAATCTCAATCAAGGATTATTATTTCAGTTTCCAAAGAAAAGAATCTTGAAACTGAATTAATATCAGCAGACATTAAATTTTTAAAACTTGGTATAGTTGGCGGCTCATCACTTAGTCTAAAAAATTTATTTGAAGTTAGCGTAAATGAAATTTCTGATATTTATTATAATACAATTCCTAACATTATGAACTGTGAAAAATAAGTTTAAAAAAATATTTAAAAATTCGGTTCTGTTTAAATACTTTAGACAATTAAGATATTTATACCATTTAAGACCGCATTGGCAAAAGGCAGGCAAGTTATTTAAACACTACTTTGGCGGTTTGTATATAAGAATGGATCAGCATCATCTCTTCCTTTTTTCTGGCGGACTAGCTTTCTCTCTTTTTACTTGTATCATTCCACTAATATTAATTGTTTTTTGGATACTTGGAAATTTTTTAAGCTCCGAAGAAATGGAATTACAAATTATAACATTTATAAATACAGCTATCCCATATAGCGAGTACGCTGATTTTGTTAAGCAGATTATTTTTAGTCGTGTTGAAGAAGTAATTGAATTAAAAAATGTTGCGGGCCTATTGGGTTTCGTAGGATTATTTTTTGCTGCCAGCGGATTTTTCAGCAGTATGCGTACAGTGCTAAATAAAATAAATGGAACTGATATAGAGGTAAATATATTTCTTGGCAAACTTAGAGATTTTTTAGTGATACTGGTTGCGATACTTCTTTTCTTTGCTTCTATATTAGCATTGCCTTTATTGGAGCTTTTTAAATCAATTGCAACTTCAACTCCGTATCTTCAATTTTTTAATCATCCAATTTTTCAGCAGTTGTTTACAATACTTGTTTCAATTTTTATTATGTTAGTTCTTATGTATTTGTTTTACAGCTTTATTCCAACATCTAAAATCATGCATCGATCAGCATTAGTGGGTGCTCTTTGGGCATCTTTGTTTTGGGTGGGAATGAAAGTTTTGTTTGGATATTATCTTGCAAATTTTCAAACATGGGGAAAAATATACGGTGCTTACGCTTTGGTAATCGTAATTGCATTCTGGATTTATTACACTGCCGCAGTTTTTATTATTGGCGCAGAGATTGCAAAACTTTTTGATGAAAGATTAAAAGAGCGCCTTGCTGCCAAACGCATCAAAGTTGATTTACCACCAATAAAATAAGATAAATATTTTATTGGCTTTTTTAGAAATTAGTCTTAAATGTAACTAATATTTATTCTTGAGAACTCTATACGACAGATAAAAATTATGTTTAAAGATAATACAACAGCCAACTTAACATTGCGTGATATTCCGCTTTTCTCAGAATTAAGTATTGAGCAATTAAGAACAATTTCCGCATTTAGTAATCTTAAAAGATATAGTAAAGGTGAAATACTTTTTTTAGAGGGAGATGTCTATAAGGGTTTTTTTATCCTGCTAAAAGGATCTGTAAAGGTTTTTAAAATCTCAAAGAGTGGTAAAGAATCAGTTATGCATATTGTAAAACCCCTAAATGCTTTTGCAGATATTCCTTTATTTGAAGGCGGCAACTATCCCGTAAATGCGGAAGCAATTGAGGAAAGCCTTACTATACTTATTCCAAAAGATAAATTTTTAGAATTAATTAAAAATCAACCTGAAGTTTCTTTAAAGATGTTAGCCGGTTTTGCAAAAAGATTAAAATCACTTATCAGCCAATTGCAGGATATTTCATCAAGAGAAGTTCCAAATCGATTAGCTCATTATTTACTTGTAGAGATTAAAAATGCCGGAACTGAAAATTTAGCTGAGCCTTTTGTTAAGTTGACAATTCCCAAATATACAATTGCTGCATATCTTGGAACGATAACCGAAACACTTTCTCGCAGTTTTAAAAAATTGCAGGATGAAGAAATAATTCGTGTAAAAGGCAAAACAGTTTTTATCAGCGATCTTAAAAAATTAAAAGAGTTAGCTAAGTAATTTCCATTTTCCCACTTTCTCAATATCAACTTTTGTAAATCATAAAACCCTCCCATATATAAGTTTATTTAAGTAACAATAATTTTAATGTTTGAACATCTTTCTGTTCATTATTCTCGATAAATATTAAACATAAATAGAAACCACTGGCTACATTTGATTGGTAATCATCTTGTCCATTCCATAAATAGGTATGCCGACCTGCAGAAAATTCATTTTGATTTACCAATGTTTTTATTTTTTGACCTAAGGCATTGTAAATGTAAATGGTTAAAAATGAATTACGCTTTAATTCGCACTGTATTGATGATGTATTGTTAAAGGGATTTGGAAAGCAACTTGATTCTGGAATGTTTGTAATCCTTACATTTTTTTCAACTGAAGATATAATATCGGTATACTCAAATAAACCATATGTTATATTCAATCCGTATATAGTCGGGTTTTTCAAATAGTTAATTGCTAAATCTCCCCAACCACTATAAATGGTATCTAATTTATTCCATGTCTCTCCATAATTTGTGCTTTTGAGATTTTCAGAATTATAAATTAAACTATCATCCAAAAGATTAAATAAATATTTAGTTGATCCAAAACTCCCAATTGTTTTATACCAAGTCCCTCCAAAATCAGTGGATTTATAAGTCGCCCAGTCGTATGTAGTTCCAGCAAATGCAATATTCGGTAAATGTGGGTGAAAATTGAGTCCGGGTATAAATCCCTCTACTGTAGTTGAATCCCAATTCACTCCTCCATTTGTACTCCTGTATAAACCCGTATTAGTTCCAAGCAATAATGTATCTGGGCAGTCTGGATTTACTTCAATAGGTCCTGCTTGAAAGTACTCTTCACTTGGTAAACCTATACTTGCATCATTCCAGGTTAGTCCGGCATCAGTAGTTCTAAATACTGCACCATAAGGAATAGATTTAGTTACATACATTATATTAGGATCTATAGGATTTATTCCAAGTCTTACAAGTGGTCCAAAAGAAGCAAAGATTGTTTGCCAGGATTGGCCAGAATTTGTACTTCTATAAAGAGCACCGTAAATCATATATAAGATTTTATGTTTTGTTGGATGAATAAAAAGTCTTAATCCACTACTCAACACATCAGAAACAGAGTAAACGGTATCCCAATTTGCACCACCATCAATACTTCTATAAACACCACCGTTACTTTGGTATAATGGATTTCGAGAAGCATAAAGTGTATCATTCATCCAAATAATTTGGTTCATTCGCATCGTGCTAATTTGTGTCCAGAAGCCATCTCCCCTTTGGGGATTGATTGGTTGTGCTTGCCCAATATAAAAGTAATTTAGGAGTAACAACAAATTCAGATATTTTTTTAAAATTATCATTTTACAATTCCTTGATAAAAGTATTTATAAGTGTTTACTTCTATGAGTTATGTAAAACCTGTAGGATAATAGTTAATGTTGATTGGTAAGTGCTCACTGTTAAATGAGCGAGGATAGTTTTGTAAGGATAATAAAACTTGAAAGGTTTCATAAGGAAGAAGAATTACAGGGCACAAAAAACTTATTAGCATTTTTTACTCCCCTGTAACAATATTTTCGTGGGGGGGTAAATCCGCCGCGGCGGAGTGCCACATTTTTTTTCAGGTAGAGATAAATTTTTAATAGCTGTTTCCACCAACACTCCTAATGTTTACACTTCAAACGAAAGCAAAACTTTATTTAAAGTCAAATTAATTTTAAATTTTAATGCTTGCTAATCACCAAATAATAAAGGCATTATACTAATGTGCCTTAATTAGAATTTTGCAAGGTATAAAATGCAAAACCTTCAAGTTTTTAAAGATAATTGATGATGTGAAATTAATTCTATCTAGAAAATATTAGAAACCTTGATGGTTTCAAATATTGCTTTATAATTATTTTTAATCATTTCTATTTTCGATTTAAGAAAAGATTACCAAACTGACTTAAGTCAAGGAAATCTATTCTGCTTAGTGATAGGTTTGAGTTGATAATTATTCAAACTAGAAGGAAACAAAAATGGAAATGAGCACACTTGACATTCGCCCCGTAGTTCCACGCGAAAAACATCCAACAATTATGAAAACTTTTGATGAATTGAAAAGCGGAGAAGCATTTCAGCTAATTAATGATCACGATCCGATGCCCCTTTATTATCAGTTCCAGGCTGAAAAAGCTAATACGTTTGGCTGGGAGTATATTGAAAAAGGACCCGAGGTTTGGCGCGTTAATATTTCAAAAGTATAAATTATATTGTTTAGCCTTATGATCAGTAAGGAAATGAAAATATCTAAAATGCTATCAGAGTTTCCGGAAACATTACAGGTACTGATAAATTTTAGTCCGCATTTTAGTAAGTTGAACAACAAGCTTTTAAGAAAAACACTTGCAAGCAGGGTTAATGTAGAACAAGCTGCAGGCATTGCAGGTGTAAATCTGACCATACTTCTAACCAAGCTTAATGATGTAATTAATAATAAAACAATTTTTCAAACTGAGCAGTTAGAAAATTTTAAGGAAGAAATGAACGAAAACACTAAACCGGAAAGATTAGATAAAATATCACCCGATAAATTTATTAAGCTTGATGTTAGACCAACAATAGACTCCGGTAAAGATCCGTTCTTAGAAATAATGCAAGCAATTAAATCGTTAAAAGATGATGATGTTTTGCATCTTATCAATTCGTTTGAGCCAATGCCTTTATATTCTGTGCTTTCTAATAAAGGCTACGAGCATTGGACTGAAAAAGTAGGCGATGTGTTCAATGTTTATTTCTTTAAAGATAATTCTAAATCAATAAAGACAGAACAAGGTAAAGAAGATGCTAAAACTGTTAATACAGATTTAAAAAAAGTTATTGAAATTGATGTGCGTGAACTAGCACCGCCCGAACCGATGATAAAAGTTCTTGAAAGTCTATCGGAGGTGGATGAAGAAACTGTTTTAGTTGTTCATCATCACCGCGAACCAGCAATGCTGTACCCAAAACTTGAAGAAAGAGGATACACTGCAATGACAAATAAGATTGAAGAAAATTATTACAAGGTTATCATTACGAAGAAAAGAAATGCATAAGTAAAATGGAAGCCTCTTCAATTGCTTCTGCATATTCACCGCCAATTAAAATAGTTGCAAAATATTTTATCACAGCAATCGTATCGTTTGTAATTCTGAATTTCCTTTTGATGATTAGTTACCCAATAATAAGCGGACATCATTTTCAACCAAGGATATTAGCCATAACTCACGTTGCAACACTTGGCTGGATTTCGACGATAATTTTTGGTGCGTGGTTTCAACTTATTCCTGTAGTTTTAGAGGTTAAACTTTTTAGTGAAAAACTTGCTGAGATTCAATTCTGGATTTACTTGCTTGGTGTAATTGGACTTGTGTACGGTTTCTGGTTTTTTGAAACCGGAAATTATTTTATCGGTTCAGCAATTCTTTTAAATCTTGCAATGTTCATATTTGCTTTTAACATCGTTGCGACTTTAACAAAAGTGAAAAAGTGGAATCTAACAGGACTTTATCTTGCCGCAGCAATATTTCATCTTGTTGTTACTGCAATTGCAGGATTACTGCTCGCAATTAATCTCGCACATCCATATATAAAATTAGATCATCTTCAGTATTTAAATCTTCACGTACATATAGCATTTATAGGATGGGTCTCGATGGTTGTTATGGGTGTTACATACAAACTTATTCCGATGTTTACACTTTCGCACGGCTTTTCACTTACAAATGGTAAATGGGCGTTCTGGCTTATCAACATTGGCTTACTTGGTATCTCAACTGTTATGCATTATAAAAATACCACAATATTTTTTTACATTTTTTCAGGTATGATAACAGTAGGAATAATCTTCTTTTTACTTCAAGTGCATATCATCTTTAAAAAAAGAATTAGAAAAAAGTTTGATACTGGAATTCAATTTTCATTTACTGCTTATTTGATGCTTGGGATAACAACAGCACTCGGAACATTTATGGCATTTGGAAATGCAAGTAGTATTATCAATCTAACATTAGTTTATGGTTACCTAATTGTGTTTGGTTATTTATCAATGCTGATAGTAGGGCAGATGTACAAGATTGTTCCATTTTTAGTTTGGTATCATAAATACAGTAGCAAGGTTGGTTTGGAAAAAGTTCCTTTGATAAAAGATATGTTTAACGAAAATTATGCTGGGTACGGTTTTTACATAATGCTAACGGCTGTAATTGGAACGGTTGCCTCTCTATTATTAAAAAGTGAAACTGGATTGCTGATTTCTT
>JBDTRQ010000105.1:0-6939 GCA_039931535.1 Ignavibacteriota bacterium | reverse complement strand
CCGCAAACGAGCAATTAGATATTTGGGCAAAACGTGCCGATGTTGATATTATCCAAAGTACAAAAGGCACTGATCCATCAGCCGTTGTATTTGAAACGATAAAAAAAGCAATTGACAATAATTACGATATTGTTTTAATCGATACTGCTGGCAGATTGCACAATAAAACGAATCTAATGACAGAATTAGATAAAATCAGACGTGTTATTAAAAAGCTGCTCCCAGATGCTCCCCAAGAAACTTTATTGATTGTTGATGGTAATACTGGACAAAATGCTTTAGTTCAGGCAGAAGAATTTTCTAAAGTAACGGATCTAACCGGTTTAGTTATAACAAAATTAGATGGTACAGCGAAAGGCGGAGTTGTATTTCAGATTGTTGCCAAACAAAATGTACCAATCAAATTTATAGGAGTTGGAGAAGGAATTGATGACTTGCTGGAATTTAATTCTAATGCATTTGTTGAAGCAATTTTCAATTAGGTATAATTATGTTGATGAAGAAACCACGACACAGAATTTTTGAATATCCACCAAGATTTTATAAACCTGAAGACGATCCACAGGAGAAATTAAAAAGACGATTAGGGTTTCAGAGTTATAGAAAGTTTAGACACAAAAAGAAAAGTTTGATTATCTGGATAGTTTTTATTTTAGCAGTGATATTCATTATCATCAAATTAAGCAGCAATGGATAAAAGAGGAAATGAGTAAGTTTACATAATATACATTATCGGACAGTTATTACCATTCGCTAGTTTTCGCAATGTTTTCATCTGTTCCAAACAATACTAATACATCATCACTCTCAACCACATAATTATAACTTGGCATTACTATTCTTACACGCTGATGAGATTCGTCAAATAATTCTTTAGTTTTCTTTATCATTAAAACTTCAAGTCCATAATTATTTCTAAGCTTTAGTTCAGATAATGTTTTTCCGATAAAATTCATACTCGGTTTTTTTTCGATAATTGCATAGCCATCAGCAATTCTGGAAACTCTAGATTCATTTAAAGTTGATAGTTCTCGCGTCAAGCCGTCTGCAAGATCGCTTTTAAGTGTTTCCTTATTGTAGATTGATAATATATCGCTTCTAGAAATCACTCCAACGACCTTACGTTCTTTATCATTTTCTATCACAGGCAACTCTTCAATATCACCTTTTGTAACAATCTTTAAAGCATAATCCAAATCCTGCTTACGTGTAATTGATGCAACATTATTATCAGCAATATCATTTGCGATTATGGACTCTTTAAGCGATTCAAATTCTGCAATAAGGTCTCTTATATGCCGATCAGAGATAACACCAGAAAGATTATTATTGTCATCAACTAAATAAATTCGATGATTTTGTGATTCCATTAATTTTGCAACGACTGTTTTAAGCGTAGCATTCTGATGTATGATTACAGGGTTTAACTGCATAACTTGTTCCGCGTAAATAGACCGTAAAATTCCTGTCTCTCTACTACCAAACATTCGGAAACCTTGTTTTTCTAATTTTTTAAGATAATATGGACCTTTGTTGACTATCTGAACTATTGTAGAGCTAACAATTACTGAAAGCATTAATGGAAGAATAAAAGAATATTCCCTTGTCATTTCAAATATCATGAGTATAGCGGTAATCGGAATTGAATTAATACCACCAAGCATTGCTCCCATTCCAACCAAAACAAATGTTGTTGGATCTGTTGAAGTGCCAAAAAGATAATTGACTAGTAAAGAAAACAAGTAGCCGGTACACGCACCCATAAATAAAGCCGGAGCAAAAGTGCCACCAAAACCACCTGAATTTAAAGTAATTGGAACCAAAAAAAACTTTAATCCAAGTAAAATAATGACAACTTGCCAAGAAATTGATGAATCTAAAATGTTATTAATTCCTGCATAACCCACTCCAAAGATATCCTTAAAGAAATATCCGCTAACGCCAACTAACAATCCTACAAAAATCATCAAGAACCATCTTGGTAATTTTTTCAATAACTTTTTCTTTATAATCTCAGCCGAAAAATCATCAAATTTAAGAAAAAGCATTGCGATAAATCCGCAAACTAAACCAAGAATTATAAATAAATAAAAGTACTGATAATTCACTATATGTGGTGCTAAAAATTTAAATACCGATTCATTTCCAAGAAAAATTCTTGAAACAGCACTTGCACTAACCGAAGCTAAAATCAATGCTGAAAATGTAGGTGTATGAAAATCATTCAGTAAAATTATTTCCAGAGCAAAAAATACTCCACCTAAGGGTGTGTTAAATATCGCAGCAATTGCAGCACCAGCACCAGCGGCAGTAAAAATACGCCTTCGTTGATCAGATACTTTAAGTATAGTTGCTAACTTGCTTGCTACTCCCCCTCCTATTTGAGCGGCGGGGCCTTCGGGACCAACTGTTCCACCAGAACCGATAGATATTACTGGTGCAAAGAAATGGAAAATAGTATTTCTAAAAGGTATATAACCGCTTTTAGTTGCTACGGATTTTATTATCTCGAACACTCCCCTTTTTTTAGAAATATCCGGGGCCATCCAAATCATCAGATATTGGATTAGCATTCCGATAGCAGGTAAGATTATAACCGCAGCCGCACCAAGAAAAAATAACCCTTCAGTCGTTTTGTCAAAAAAAACTTTATTAAAGAACTCGATCGAAAGATGAAAGAACACTGCAGCCAAACCAGCGGCAACACCAATTATTATAGCATATAGACTAAAAAAAGTATATTCAGGGAAAGCAAATTTTTCTAAATACTTTTTCGTTTTATCAACAATGGGAATAATATTTTTAGTTTTTTTTAACAATAAAATTTAAAATGATTAAGCATCAATATTTATAAAAACCTTCACCAGATTTTCTACCGAGTTTATTTGCAGCAACCATTTTTTTTAGCAATGGGCAGGGTCGATATTTAGGATCATTAAATCCATCGTAAAGAACATTCATAATTGCGAGGCACACATCTAAACCTATAAAATCTGCAAGCGCAAGTGGTCCCATCGGATGTGCCATTCCAAGTTTCATTACCGAATCAATCGCTTCTTTGGATGCGACACCTTCCATCAAAGAAAAGATTGCTTCGTTAATCATAGGCATTAGAATTCTGTTTGATATAAATCCAGGATAATCAAAAACTTCAACAGGTTCTTTATCTAATTTTATCGTAAGTTGTTTTATAGTTTCATACGTTTGGTCTGATGTAGAATATCCACGAATAATTTCTACAAGTTTCATAACCGGGACAGGATTCATAAAATGCATACCAATAAACTTATCTGCTCTGCAAACAGATGAAAGTTCAGTAATTGAGATTGAGGAAGTATTTGAAGCAAATATACAATCTGCATTTAATCGTTCTTGTAAATTCTTAAATATATTCAACTTAGTATCTTTATCTTCATAAATTGCTTCTATAACAAGATTAGCATCAGCTGGAATGTTCTCTACTCCAATTACTTTGTTAATTTTGGATAGAATTTTCTTCTTATCTTCTTCGGATATTAATTGTTTTCTTACTTGTCTATCAAGATTCCCCGAAATTGTTTTTAATGCTCGCTCCAATAATTCTTCGTTCATTTCAGTTAGATATACATCAAAATCCTTCATAGCAAACACGTGAGCGATTCCATTACCCATTGTTCCGCCGCCAATTACAGCTACTTTTTTAATATCCATTCAATGTCTCTCCTCTTATTTATAATTTTTAACAATTAATGCTGCTGCTTCTCCACCACCTATACAAAGTGAAGCTAATCCAAATTCCAGATTTCGTTTTTTCATTTCGTGTATCAAAGTTACCAAAATACGTGCACCGCTTGCACCAATTGGATGACCAAGAGCTACCGCACCACCGTTTACGTTTACATTTTCCGATGTTAATCCTAATAATTTATTTACAGCTAAGGAAACAACAGCAAAAGCCTCATTTATTTCATAAAGATCTATATCCTCTGTAGTCATTCCCGCTTTCTTTAAAACCTTATTAATAGCATCAGCTGGAGCCGTAGTAAATTCAAGCGGAGCTTTTGCAGCAGAACTTTGTGCTACAATTTCTACAAGCGGCGTTAGACCGAGTGCTTTTGCTTTTTCTTCGCTCATTACAAGCAAAGCAGCAGCACCATCATTTAGACTTGAAGCATTAGCCGCGGTAACAACTCCATCTTTATTAAACACAGGTTTAAGAGTAGGAATTTTATCAAATTTTACTTTACCCGGTTCTTCATCTTTATCTACAATAATATCTCCAGTTCTTGAAGAAACTTTTACTGGATAAATTTCATCTTTAAATCTACCAGAATTGTTTGCTTTGATTGCTCGATTGTACGATTCGATAGCAAAATCATCCAATTCTTTACGTTTAAAAGAAAAATCTTTAGCACAAGAATCAGCACAACTGCCCATATGAATGTTATTGTAAACATCCCATAAACCATCTACTACAATTGAATCTTTAATTTCTCCATGCCCTAATCGGTAACCATTGCGTGCATTTGGCAGAAGATATGGAGCGTTAGACATACTTTCTTGTCCACCTGCAATAATAATATCTGCATCTCCAAGGGCGATGGCTTGTTGTGCAAGCATAACGGCTTTAAGTCCGCTACCGCACATTTTATTTATTGTCATACATTCTGTTTTATTTGGCAAACCAGCAAAAATAGCTGATTGTCTTGCCGGTGCTTGACCTTGCCCTGCCATCAAAACGTTGCCCATAATAACTTCATCAATTAATTGTGGATCAATTTTGGAATCTTCTAGAACAGCTTTAATGGCAAAACTACCAAGCTGTGCAGAACTAAAAGATGAGAGAGCACCATTGAATGATCCAACAGCAGTTCTTTTTGCAGAAACTATTACTACCTTTTTCATAAAAACCTTTGTAAAAATAAATTTAATTTTGGACTAAAATAAAGAAATTATACCAAAGAATCAGAAAGAAGTTTTGCTAATTGGCAGATGTTAGAGTTGATAATTGAAATATAATATTGCTTACTGAAATATTAGCATTAATATTATTTCTAAAGTAAGTTGAAATCTTATCAAGTTGATTAGTAACAGTTGAAACATTTACATCAGGAAACTTTGAATTAAACTTCTCAAGTGTTTCAATCTGCTTTGAAAAGAATATCTGATTTTTATCATCCAACCTAAATTTTTGAAAATCATTCAACCAGATAATTATCATGGTTATAATCAGTTTTATTTTAGTTACGTCTGATTCGCTAAGCATCTCTTCAAATTCCAACAAAGCAGAATGATATTTTTTACCGAATGAATATCTTAAAATTTTAATAGTCTTTTCAAGTAAATCCTCAAAATCATTTTCAATTAAAGAGATTGCAGTTTGTGTGGAGCCGCCTGCAAAAGCAACAACTTCTTTTGCAATTCCATGTTCGATATCAAACTTGTTTGTTAATACTTCCAGCAAGTTATCGTTTTCTAACGGTTGAAAATGAATTGTCCAACATCGTGATCTGATTGTTTCTCGTAATTTTTCCGGTGCAGAAGTACAAAGTATAAAAATTACTCCTTCCGGCGGTTCTTCAAGATTTTTTAAGAGTGCATTTTGTGCCTCTTCATTCATTAAATGAGCTTGAGTAACAAGAATTATCCTATATTTTACATCTTCATAACTAAAAGAAAGAAATTTTTTGAGATCCCTTATGCTGTTTATTTTTATAAAGTTAGCTCTTGGTATTTTAATCCGATAATAATGGTTAAAATACTTTTTCTTGAATTCTGAATTTATCTGATCAACTTCATCTTCAGTAAGCTTTTCGTAGGGATCATGTTGGTCGGTTTCGCTTTTTCCCCTTGGCAAAGGTAAGATATATTTTACGTACGGTTCGGTCAGACTATCAATTGAAGGAATTATTTTTTGCGATATTTCTGAGGAGAGATGTTTATGATTTAAACCCTTTGCAAAACTAATTGCTGCGTTTTCTTTTCCAACACCATCTGCGCCAGTAAATAAAAATGCGTGCGGAATGTTACCGCTTTCTAAAATATTTGATAAAATTATTTTTACTTTATCATTGCCTGCTATTTCATCTATAAAACTATTCATAAAAAAAGGCGCTCAAGGCGCCAGAAATCATTCATCCTCGTCGTTATAGAAAAAATCCTCATCGGAAGGATAATCAGGCCAAATATCCTCAATAGTTTCATAAGGTTCGTCAGAATCCTCAAGTTCCTTAAGGTTTTCCATAACTTCGTAAGGTGCGCCGATACGTTCGGCATATTCTATCAATTCTTCTTTAGTCGCTGGCCATGGAGCATCATCCAAATAAGCAGCAAGTTCCACTGTCCAAATCATTTATACTAATTCCTCCGAAAAAATTTAATTGCTTTTATTAGATTCAAAATAACTGTATTCATCAAAGAAGAATTCAGATGGATTTAAAGTTTGCCCATTGTGTAAAACTTCATAATGCAAGTGCGGACCCGATGACAAACCAGAATTTCCAGATTTGGCAATTACCTGATTACGTTTAACAATTGTTCCTTCTTTAACATTTACCGAAGATAGATGAGCATAAATGGTTTGATAACCAAAACCATGATCGATTTCTATTGCGAGTCCATAACCACTTCTAAGACCAACAAAAATAACTTTACCTTTTCCTGTAGCTTTAACTGGTGTGCCAACATCCGTAACTATATCAATACCGGTGTGCATTTTATAAATGTGTAAAATTGGATGCATCCTCATACCATAACTTTCGGAACTATAATGTCCATCTGATGGAACGATTGCAGGAATTGATTCAAAAAGATTTTCATTCATCTTAAGTTTAGATGTAATTTCATCATACTGAATTTTTTCAAATTCAAATCTCTTCAATACTTTATCAGCAACATCTATCGCATCAGAAATATCTGAACCTACGCCAGAATAAAGTTTTGAAATAGTAGTACTACCGC
>JBDTRQ010000104.1:0-1988 GCA_039931535.1 Ignavibacteriota bacterium | reverse complement strand
CAAATATGATTGAAGTTCTTGCAACCATATAAACTCCTGCTGTAACCATTGTAGCAGCATGAATAAGCGCTGAAACAGGAGTTGGGCCAGCCATTGCATCCGGCAGCCAAACAAACAAAGGAATTTGTGCGGATTTACCCGTTGCACCGATAAATAAAAATAGTGCTATAAATCCAAATGTTGCAGTTGAAACATTAAATGAAACTGCGCGTGAGAAAACTTCGTTAAAGTTTAGACTTCCAAAAGTCATGTAGATTAAAAACATCCCAAGTAAAAATCCAAAATCCCCTATCCTGTTTACAATGAATGCTTTTTTACCAGCATCTGCAGTTGTGGATTTTTCAAATTTTCTATCGTACCAAAATCCAATTAGTAAATAAGAACAAAGTCCAACGCCTTCCCATCCCAAAAATAATAGAACAAAATTATCAGCAAGAATTAAATTCATCATTGCAAAAATGAAAAGATTCATATATGCAAAAAATCTCCAAAAACTTTTATCACCATGCATGTACCCAATCGAGTAAATGTGGATTATAAATCCAACTCCGGTTACAACCAAAGCCATAATGAGTGAAAGTTGATCAACTTGATATGCGAAACTTACATTAAGGTTTCCAACGTGCATCCAGCTAAAAAGCGTAACAATCTTTTGTCTTTGGTCAACAGGAAGTCCAAGTGTTTCAAACAAAGCGCCAAGTGCGATAAGAAATGATAATCCAATTACACCGCTGCCAATGATGCCAATTACTTTTTCATTTTTGCTTTTACTGCCAAATATTCCATTGATTAAAAATCCAACTAATGGAAGAAGAATAGTTAAGTAAATTAATTCACGCATTAAAAAGAAGCCCCTCTCCTGCTCTCCCCTAGGGGGAGAGAGAAAGTTCTAAAATTTTTATTATAACTTAATTCCATTTTACAAATTTTATCATTTATCTATTTTGTTTTTACTTTTCCCTTCCCCTTAGGGGAAGTTGGATGGGGCTACCACTTAAGAATATTTATCTCATCAATATTTACAGTAAGCTTGTTACGGAAAATTGCAATTATAATTGCAAGTCCCACTGCAGCCTCTGCAGCAGCAACTGTCATTACAAAAAACACAAACAACTGCCCAACTGAATTACCGAGATAAGATGAGAATGCTACTAATGTTAAATTTGCTGAGTTAAGCATTAACTCAATACTCATAAAAACTATGATTGCGTTTCTTCGTGTAAGTACACCGGCAACTCCGGTTAAAAACATAAACGCACTTAGGATTAAATAATATTCAATTGTGATGTTCATAATTAAAACTTTTTATTCAAACTTCTTTTTAGCTAGAACCAATGCGCCGATTGTTGCAGCGAGTAATAAAAATCCTGCAACCTCAAAAGGCACTACATAATTTGTAAACAATTCTCTTCCGATAGATTCAATCGTTCCGGCTTTAACACTATTTGCTAAATTTTTTGAAATGTTTTGCGATGGACGCGCAAAGAAAATAACATAAGCAAGTTGTGCAAACACAACAAATGCAACAAACATTGCAAAGATTTTTATTTTTGGATTAGCTTGTAAAAATTTCTGTTCATTTTCAGGTCGTAATAACATCAAAACAAAAAGGAATAAAACCATAATTGCGCCGGCATAAACAATAACCTGTGTAACAGCAATAAATTGTGCGTTTAATGTAAGATATAATCCGGCAAGGGAAGCAAAATTTAATATTAAAAACAAAGCAGAAATAACGGCGTTACGCCGGGTTATCATTATAACTGCGGTTACTGCTGTAACAAGGCCAAATACGAAAAATAAAATTGAGTTTAATTCCATTATAATTTTTCTAAAACTTAATTGTGCATTATAAATTGTACATTGTTATTTGCTAAGGAGTATTACGATAAATCATCCTTGGAAAAGGAATAGCTTCACGTAAATGATCTAATCCGCAAATCCAGCTAACAGTTCTTTCTAATCCCAAACCAAAACCAGCGTGAGGA
>JBDTRQ010000103.1:0-6147 GCA_039931535.1 Ignavibacteriota bacterium | reverse complement strand
CAAAACATTTGTCTGGTTTTACTGCTAATCATTTTAAACTTTTTTAATTCCATTGCACAAATTAACACGGAAAGATATCGGAAGGATTCTGATTCAGTTGGATTTTCTGCAATTGCCGATGTTGAAATTACCGCAATAACAGGAAATACTGATTTTCAATTTATAAATCTTGGCGGAAGGTTAAATTATAATTGGGGAACAAGCTACACTTTTCTTGTTGCCGATGGCGGATTTGGCTGGGAGGATGGCGAACGGATTTTTAATCAAGCACTCTTGCATTTAAGACATGTGCATTCTTTAAACGATTTATTTCAAGTTGAAGTTTTTGCTCAAACAGATTTCGATAAAAAAAGATTGCTCGAAGGAAGAGAGTTACTTGGCGGTGGATTGAGATATAAAATTTTAACGTTTGATAATGCCAAGTTTCGCATTGGTGCTTCGTACTTTTATGAGCATGAAAGATATGATGTTCCTGCAAACTCAATACACGGCAGTAACTTATTTTCAAATCGTTTATCAACCTATTTAACATTTGAGCTTGAAATTAAGGACGATGTAAAATTAATAACTGTAAATTACTTCCAGCCTAAAATAGGTGAATGGGAAGATTTTAGGATTACTTCGGATTTATCATTAATCGTTGGACTAACTTCATTTGTAGATTTATCTGTAAGCTTTAGCCTGCGTTACGATGCAAATCCACCGGAAACAATTAAGCCAACAGATACAGTAACAAAATTTGGATTTAGTTTTACATTCTAAAAAATTTATCTCAATTAAATTTGTAGTATTTTTAAAGCAATAAATAACAAAAAATTATTAATAATTATTCAGGAAGATTTACAATGAGTAATCGAATTGAAAAAGACACAATGGGCGAAATTGAAGTTCCATCAGATAAATATTATGGAGCACAAACAGCCAGATCGTTAATGAATTTTAAAATTGGCGGAGATAGATTTCCGCGTGAACTTATTCGTGCTCTTGGCATTTTGAAAAAAGCTGCCGCACTTACAAATAAGGAACTTGGAACACTTCCGGCTGATAAAGCTGATTTAATTGTAGAAGCTGCCGATGAAGTGATTGAAGGAAAACTTGATGAACATTTTCCACTCGTAGTTTGGCAAACCGGAAGCGGTACACAAACTAACATGAATGCAAATGAAGTAATCTCAAATCGTGCAATAGAAATTGCAGGTGGAGAAATGGGAAGTAAAAAGCCAATCCATCCAAACGATGATGTAAACAAAGCACAATCTTCAAACGATACTTTTCCAACTGCAATGCACATCGCTGCTGTTGAAGAAATCCATCGCCGATTAATTCCAATGATAACAAAGCTGCGAGATGCACTTGCTGTAAAAGAAAAAGAATTTAAAGACATTATTAAAATTGGAAGAACACATTTAATGGATGCTGTTCCATTAACATTGGGACAAGAATTTAGCGGATATGTTCAAATGCTATCAAACGGATTAGACAGAATAAATGCTGCTCTGCCAAGATTGTATGAATTAGCACTTGGAGGAACAGCAGTTGGAACAGGATTAAATACTCATCCTGATTTTGCGGTTAAATCTGCACAGCATATTGCAAAACTAACAGGAAAGAAATTTGTTACTGCCCCAAATAAATTTGAAGCACTCGCTGCGCACGATGCGCTTGTTGAGTTTAGCGGAGTTTTAAAAACTCTTGCTGCTTCGCTTATGAAAATTGCGAACGATGTCCGTTGGTTAGGTTCTGGACCACGCTGCGGGTTAGGAGAATTAAATCTTCCAGAAAATGAACCTGGAAGTTCAATCATGCCAGGCAAAGTTAATCCAACACAAAGTGAAGCGATGACAATGGTTTGTGCTCAGGTTTTTGGTAATGATGTTGCAGTAAACTTCGGTGGTGCAATGGGTAATTTTGAACTAAACGTTTTTAAACCGGTAATAATTTTTAATGTTCTAAACTCAATAAGATTAATCTCTGATGCTTGTTCAAGTTTTACAGATCACTGTGTTGTTGGAATTGAAGCAAATAAAGTAAACATCAAAAAACATCTTGAAAATTCTTTAATGCTTGTTACTTCTCTTAATCCACATATCGGGTATGATAACGCAGCAAAGGTTGCAAAAAAAGCGCACAAAGAAAACACGACTCTGAAACAAGCAGTAATTGAGCTTGGTTTACTTACTTCAGAAAAGTTTGATGAAGTTGTGAGACCTGAAAAAATGGTTGGGCCGGGAAAGTAAATGGGTAAAAAAGGAAATAGAAAACGGCAACCATCGGTTGCCGTTTTTTTACAAAAGAAATAAAAATTATTTAGAAACTATTTCTATTAGTGCACTTGCAACAGTTTTGTCTTTATCATCCAATAGAAAAACTCTATAAAATCCTGGTTCTTCAAATTTCAAATCACTATCCGAATTTTTTGCGAAGAAAACATAACTCATATCCGAATCTATTGTATAATCAAATTTTTTGTAGAACTCAAATTTCTTATTGCGCTCATTTAGTTTATCGAACTGAATATGAACATCTTCAAGGTTTAATGGATCATCTGCTTTTACCATAACAGTTAAATAACCTGTTGTAAATCTATCGCTAACACCAATCTCGCCTTTTTTTGAATCATACTTTTCACAGAAATATAAAATGGGTTCATTTTGTGCAAATGCTTTTGTAATTAATCCTGAAAAGAAAAATGTTGTAATAGCCAAAACAAACATTAGTTTGATTTTCATTTGAGTGTCCTTTTTAATTGTTGTATCTAACATAATGGAACTATCGAAAATTTTAATTCGATCTTCGATCTATTTTAGGGTAGAAATTATAGCATTATTGCTAGAAGAAATCATTATTTTTAATTTCAAAAATCAGGAATAAAATTGGATAGTTGGAACGGAATATTATCACTGCTTATCGCTTGCATAGAATTTTTACTTCTATTTAATATACTTGTATTTATAGAGAAGAATAGAGTAAACATAATTGCAATGTTTATGATTGCTTTGCTTGCAGCCTATCAGGCAATGGAATTTTTAATGTGCCAGGTTGGATTGCAGGACTCATTCTATCCGTATCTCGCATTTGTAATTATTGGATTTCTTCCTCCGCTAAATTTATTGCTTGTACTTGCACACACGCGTAACATAAATCTAAAATCAAAAGTTGGTTTAATCTTTATTCCCGCAATTGCATTTTCGATATACTATTTTTTTGTAATTCCAAAATTTGTTGTAACAAGCTGCACCGTACTCTACGCAAGCTATCATTATCCTTTAGGCGATTTATTCGGTGCATTTTATTATTTGCCGATTATAATTTCTATTATTTTATTGATAAGATTTATCCCAAAAGCAGAAGACAAAAAGAAAAAGCTTATTGCAAAAGTTTTATTGTTCGGAAGCATCTTTATAAGTTTTCCGGTTCTGCTTGGATTTATATTAATGTTTGCCGGCAACTACTCAATCATATCTGCAATGGAAAGTATAATGTGCAAGTTTGCATTTATATATGCTGTGTGTTTAAGTTTTATATGTTTATACAATTCACCTTTTAACGATGAACGAAATTATTTTAAATATCTATTTAGTAATAAATAATAATCTTGTTGAGGCATTCAAAGTAGTATCATACGAAATGGAAGGCGGAGACGACCGCAAAATTGATTTTCTAAAATCACACGCAAAAGAAGATTATCCAAAATCAATTGTGTTTGATGCTCCGATTGACAAGAATGAAAAATTTATGGAGTATTCAAAATTTCATAAATTAGAAAAACGCGGAATGCATTTTCAATTGTTTGAGGAAATCTTTCAAAGATTTGGAGTTGCAGAAAATCCATTAGTTTGCGTAACGCCCGTTGTTGATGGAAAAATTTATTCGGAATAAAGATTATAAAAATCAGGATTAACTATGAAAAGTTTCTTAATAAACTCGATAATAATAGTATTAACAATAACATTTACAGGAAGCGCCTTGTACATATCAGACAAAACAAAATCGCAGCTAAAAAGTAAAACTGAATTTGAATTAAGACAGAATGAACTTGATAAAATCTATTCCGATAAAAAGCTCGGTGCATTTGTAGAAAACGGGAAAACATATTTTAGGCTTTTTACACCTAACGCTGAAAAAGTTTCACTCGTAATTTTTAATAAAGTTGATGACCAAGGTGGAAAAGAATATGAAATGATTCGTGATGAAAATGCAGTTTGGGAAACATCGATTGATAAAGAACTTTACGGAAAGTTTTATGGATTTAATGTAAAACATAAAGATAAAGATGCTGTGCTTTGTCTTGATCCTTACGCAAAAGCTGTTGCAAGCTACAATACTTATTTTACTCCTCGCAAATCCATTATTGTTGAAGAAGATAATTACAACTGGCAAAATGATAATTGGATACAACGAGATTGGCGAGACATAATTGTTTATGAAATGCACGTACGCGATATGACCGAACATCAATCATCTGGTGCTCAAGAACGCGGAACTTATCAAGGGTTGATCGAAAAAGGGAAAACAGGCGGAATCGATTATATAAAAAATCTTGGTATAAATACTATTGAACTTTTACCTTCACAAGAATTTGCAAACATAGAAATTCCTTTTAAAGATTCTTTACGCGGAAATTTTAATACCTGGAATCCTTATGAAAGAAATCATTGGGGATATATGACAGCGGCTTTTTTTGCACCTGAATCATACTACTCAGAAAACACTCGCAAACTTGAATTTGATAAATGGAGCGGGGCTGATGCAAAAGAAGTAACTGATTTTAAAGATATGGTAAAAGCATTCCACAAAGAAAACATTGCTGTAATGATGGATGTTGTTTACAATCATCTTTCTGAATATGAATTTGGAAACTTAAAAGAGATTGACAGAGAATATTATTTTAGATTAAATCCCGATGGAAGTTATTGCCAGGTTAGCGGCTGTGGAAATGATTTAAAAACTGAACGACCAATGATGAGAAAATTAATTGTTGAAAGTATTTTATACTGGATGAAGGAATATCATGTGGATGGTTTCCGTTTTGATCTTGGAAAGCTTTTGGATTGGGAAACAATCGAAACGATAATAAATGAAGCAAAAAAAATAAATCCCGATGTAGTTTTTGTCTGCGAACCATGGGGCGGCGGCTACGATCCGCAAGGATTTTCTTTGCGCGGATGGGGTGCATGGAATGATCAAATAAGAAATGGGATTAAAGGTGAAAATCCATACAGCGGATACGGCTGGATTTTTGGAAGCTGGTGCGGAAATAATTCACCACAAAGGATTAAAAGTTATGTTAATGGAACGCTTGTTAAAGATTCGCTTGGCATATTTCAAAAAGCTGCACACTCTGTAAACTATTTAGAGTGCCACGATGGACTAACTTTAGGAGATTTTATCAGACTTGGTCTTGGCGATGTGAAGGAGAATGAAGTAATTAAAGATGTTGATAAAAATGCAAAGCTTACTTCAACACAATTAAAACTTAACAAACTTGGTGCGTTGTTTTTATTTACTTCACGCGGAATGACAATGATACACAGCGGACAGGAATTTGCTCGCAGTAAAGTTATACCTTTAACAAATCAAAACGATCCACATCGTGGAATGATTGATCATAATTCTTACGATAAGGACAACGAAGTAAATTATATTAATTATAATCACGCAAAGATGAATCAGGATTTGTGGGATTATTACAAAGGATTGATCGAACTGCGAAAAGAATTTCAATCATTCCGAAGAGCAGAATATGATGAAGTAAAATTTATGGATGTAAAGGATAATGATTTTGCTCTTGGTTATGAAGTAAAACACGGGGATGAAAATTTTATTGTACTATTAAATGCGCATCCAATAATTGAAGTTGTTTTTGAACTGCCAAAAGGTAGGTGGGATGTTTTGGTTGATTCGGATACAGCAGGAACAAAAGCACTTTCTACTGTTAGTGGAACAATAACAATCAAATCATCAACAGGATTTGTGTTGAAGAAAAAATAAGTGTACTTAAACAGTGAATTTTATTTGTGTATCAAAGAATAATCTTTAAAAGAAAATATGTTCAATCCAAAAATTCATCATCGAAAATCTATACGATTAAAAGAATATGATTACACTTATGCAGCTTGGTATTAAGTTACTATCTGCACCAAGGAT
>JBDTRQ010000102.1:0-1863 GCA_039931535.1 Ignavibacteriota bacterium | reverse complement strand
ATCCAATAAATTGTTGAATCAGGAAATTTCTTTTTTATTGCAGGCAACTGAGCTGTTGTCATCAACACATCGCCCATTGCATCAAGATTAATAATTAATATTTTTTGACCAATAGGTTTATTGTCTTTACATCCGTCTGTCCAGCAATTATGGTCTGGATAACAAGGTTTATAGCCGGAAAAATTTTTACAGGTTGGGATTTCAGTCTTGGTTTTCATTGTACTTAATTAAAATGTTTATTATAAATATCCATAAATGAATTAAACACTTCATCAACGGATACGCTATTTATAAAATTACTTTTTGATTTTATCGCTTTAAAGTTGTTTGATAGAGGGTTCCAGCTTACATAATTCCATTCATAATCCGGATAAATGGCAACCATTGGTTTATTAAAAGCAGATGCAATATGAACCGCAGAAGTATCCGGTGAAATTAAAAAATCACTATTGTAAATATATGAAGCAAAATGATGAAATGATTTAAACTTCTGATCAATTAAAAAATCTTTGCTGATTTTTTCAAAAATCTTATTGCGTAAATGTCCATCTTTATCGGTACTTAATGGTAAAAACAATATCTCTGGCAACTTTGTATGGATACGGTTAATCAGTTCTATCCAATATTCAATATTCCAATAGCGGATTTCTGCACCGGCTGAAAGATTTAAAGCAATAATTTTATTTTGGTTTTTATACGGATCTAATTGTTTTTCTATATCAGAATTTTCTTCGCTGCCAAGATAAAGTTTAGGATGAATCTCGTTCTTGTTTAAATTGATTACCAACTCATTCATCAAAAAACTGATTCTTTCAATAATATGGGTTTTGTCTTTTGGCGGCTGAGGGAATAAATCGGGAGATTTATCGGGAGTAAAGTTAAATCCAACAATTCTTTTAGCTTTAATTATTTTTCTGATCGCGCTCGATGTAGTTGAAGGATCATCATTCAAGTCAATAACAAGATCGAAAGATATTTTTCTTAAACTAAGTAGCTGGAAGTAAAGCGAAAGATTTTTCTTTGAAAGAATTGAATGGTCAATATCAGTATTGTACTTCAAAACCTCTCGGTTTGATTCTAAAGTGAGTAATGATATTTCAATTTCATAAAATCCTTTTTTTAAAACTTCAAAAACAAAGGATGAAATTATTAGATCACCAATTTTTCCCAAACGAACTATAAGCACTTTTTTATTATTAAGATCGATCATTATCTCTTTTTCTGAAATTATCTACTTGATAAGAGAATTAACTTTCTTGATAATCTTATCAACATCCAGCTCCCACATACACTCGTGTTGAAAAGGACAAATCAATTTATTGCAAATTATACAATCCAAATCATCTTTAATTATATAATCGGAATTTGGTGAATATGGTCCGTGAGCTTTTGGATCTGTTGGTCCAAATATTCCTAAAGTTGGGACACCAAGCGCCGCTGAAATGTGCATTGGACCGGAATCATTTGCAATTACAACTTTACATTTTGCAATTAATGAAGCCATTTGAGGCAATGTGGATTTTGGTGCAAGCAAACATTCATCACCCAAATTAGACTTAATAAACTCGGCATCACTTTCATCGCCAGGACCCCAAAGAACTAAAATTTTACAATCAAATTCTTTTATTGCTGCTTTACAAATTTCTACCCATTTTTCTTTATTACATCGTTTTGAATCCCAACCGCCAGCGGGAATTATACCAGTAACCATTTTATCGTTAAGAATATTTTCTATAAAATAATCATCTGCAAAAAACTTTTCTAAAACCCCAACATTATAATGAATATTTTTTGAAATGATTTTTACATCAAGCGGTTTTAATAACTCTAAATTATGTTCAGCGGAATGATGTTCACCTTTAC
>JBDTRQ010000101.1:0-1505 GCA_039931535.1 Ignavibacteriota bacterium | reverse complement strand
ATCGTGGTAATGCAGGCAATATTTTAAATGCTGTTGAAAGAGAAAACCTTAAAGGGGAGTTTGTGTTGATAATCAAAAACCAATAGCAGACGGACCTGCCTTTGCCGGCCGGCAGGTGACGCAGATTTAACGGATTTGCATAGATTAAACCAGTGAAAAGCTAAGTGAAAATGATTTTATTTTATTTATTTTGAGGTATAAAAGGAATACTTATTATGAATGAAAACTATATAATATCTAACCCAGAAATAATGATGGGCAAACCAACTATAGCAGGTACTCGAATTACCGTTGAATTAATATTGGAAAGATTGAAAGCCGGTGACTCAATATCACAAATCATAAGTTCATATCCACTTTTAAACGAAGAAAAAATAAAAGCCACATTATTCTGGGAATTGAAAATTATTTTAAATGAAGTGAAGGAGAAATTAAAAGAAGTATATAAAGATGAACTCGTTGATATACTATTATACGGCTCTTATGCGCGTGGTGAGTATAGTGAAAATTCAGATATTGATTTGCTGATTGTTCTAAAAAATATAAAATCTGTTGGAAATGAAATTGATAAGATTGTAGATGCGATATACGATATCAACTTAAAATACAATACACTTATTTCTGTTTTGCCTGTTTCGTTAAATGATTATAAAAATATAAATAGTCCGTTACTACTCAATATAAGACAAGAAGGAGTTTTGGTTGAGTGAAATAGAATCGTTACTAAAAAGGGCTGATAGATACTTAGTAACAGCAGAAGTATTAGTAAGAGAAGGTGACTTTGAGTCATCTGTTTCCAGATCATATTATGCAATGTTCTTTTCTGCTCAAGCGCTGCTGCTTTCTAAAGGATTACATTTTTCTTCACATAAAATGACAATTTCTGCTTTCGGCGAACACTTTGTTAAGTCTGAAATATTCTCTAAAGAAATGGGAAGAGATTTTAATAAGGCATTCGATAGAAGACAAATAAGCGATTATTATCATGATTTTGTAATTGATAAATCCGAGGCTGAAGAATCAATCCTAAGTGGAAAAAATTTTGTTGATAAAATAAAAGAGTACTTGAATCTTTAAAGTAAATGTTTATTAAAAAAGGAAAATTCTATCGTGGTAATGCAGGCAATATTTTAAATGCTGTTGAAAGAGAAAACCTTAAAGGTGAGTTTGTGCTGATAGTTAGAAACGAGCAAAGATAAGTGGAATCTTAAAATTGAAAACCTTTACAACTTTAATTAAGTTTAATAATAAAAATCTATTTTTAGTTTTATGGAAGGGATAAAATGGTTCTTAAAATATTTTTCCTCTTGGCAATTACTCTTTCTTTTACATTCTCTCAACAAAACAAAATTTTTACAATATCTGAAAATTCTCAAGGTGGATTTAACGTTAATAATTCCGCAGGGGAAATGTTATTGGAGTTTACAAAGAAAAACACTGACAGTTTAAATCTTAAAACATTGACATTTATCTTTTCAGAACTTAAATATTATCGAGATGGTTTA
>JBDTRQ010000100.1:0-1866 GCA_039931535.1 Ignavibacteriota bacterium | reverse complement strand
ATAAACTGAAAGAATAAATATGGGCTTTTCAACAGACTCAATTCACGCAGGACAAATTCCTGATCCAACAACAGGAGCAGTGATAACTCCAATTTATCAAACATCAACTTATGCACAATACGAGTTAGGCAAAAGCACTGGTTTTGAGTATGCACGTACTCATAACTTTACACGACAGGCGCTGGAAAAAAATATTGCCACTCTTGAAAAAGGAAATTATGGGATTGCCTTTTCTTCAGGTTTGGCAGCAACACATGCATTAATGAGTTTGGTAAAAGCAGGTGATCACATCGTCATATCAAATAATGTCTATGGTGGTACTTACAGACTTTACGAACTAAATATGAAAAATTATGGATTAGATTTTTCATGGGTTGATAGTTCAGATTTAAAGAATGTGGAGAATGCAATTCGCCCAAATACAAAAATCATATACGTTGAAACACCAACTAATCCGCTGTTGAATCTAACAGACTTAAAAGGCATTTCAGAGATAGCAAAGAAAAATAATTTAATCTCTGTTTGTGATAATACTTTTATGAGCCCGTATTTTCAAAATCCATTAACCCTTGGAATAGATATTGTTCTTCATTCAACAACAAAATATTTAAATGGACACAGTGATATAATTGGCGGAATACTTATAACTAGCGATGAAAAAATTCACGAAAGAATTCGTTACATACAAAATGCTGCTGGCGGAGTTCCTTCACCATTTGATTGCTGGCTTGTACTAAGATCTACAAAGACACTGGCTGTTAGAATGAAACAGCATGAAGAAAATGCAAATGCATTTGCAAAGTTTCTTGAAGAATCCGGTTATGCAAAAAAAGTTATTTATCCAGGATTAAAAAATCATCCACAACATGAGCTTGCAAAAAAACAAATGCGCGGATTCGGTGGAATGGTTTCTGCGGATTTTGGCACAATTGAAAATGCTAAAAAAGTTTTAAATAATGTAAAGATATTTACTCTTGCGGAAAGTCTTGGGGGAGTGGAAAGTTTAATTTCACATCCTGCTTCAATGACACACGCTTCAGTACCCATAGAAGATCGAGATAAAATGGGATTAACGGAAAGTCTTGTTCGTTTCTCAGTCGGTATTGAAGATATTGAAGATCTGATTGCGGATGTTGAGGAAGCGATTGGGTAACGTTTTTGTATATGAGCTGTGGTGCGTTTCAGCACGAACCTCTCCAAACCTGCCTACCGGAGTTTGGTAAAAACTGATTTTGGAAAATCCGCAGAGTTTTTCAAATGGGCACAGACCAAGCGATAGCTTATACACGGTGTTGTGCTTTTGTTATTTTTCAATGTCTTCGTCAATCAGTTTTATCAGCTTGTTGATTTGTTTAGCAACGTTGCCGTGAATTTCTGTTAAAAGAATATTATTTCCCACAGCAAGCTTTAACCCATTATTCATTGTTTGATTGTTATAGATCCATTTCGCATCTGCAATCAATTTTCCTCGCGATGATTCAGGAATATCTTTAATTTCCAATCTCTTATTAAAACCATTTTTTGGGTCATTTAAATCAAAAAAGTTTCCAAAAGATGTGTTTTTAAAAGCTACCTCATAAAATAATTGTTCGTAATCTCGCCTAATATGATTCTCGTAAATAGAAATAGCAGAATATAGCTTATCTAATTGTAATAAAGAATTTTTTATAGAGTCGTTTTTGATCAAAGTTAAGTTGCCAGAACTTAAAAGTTCTTTGAATGTATTATTGATGGGAACATAAGAATCCCAAAAGCTTACTTGTTCATATTTAATAGTAAAATCCCTAACGTCCTCAATAGTTTTTGGTGACTGAATATTTAATAAAAGGGACGCATTTTTAGCCTGTTCCAATCTGTATAAGCTAA
>JBDTRQ010000099.1:0-5250 GCA_039931535.1 Ignavibacteriota bacterium | reverse complement strand
CTTTGCTCTATGCCATTTCATCAACCCTAACCATTACACATTATAAATCTATGATTATTTCTTCCCCGTACTTCCAAATCCACCTTTGCCACGACTTGAAGAATTTAAATCTTTAACTTCAACCATTTTGGCGTTATAAACTTTTGAAACAATTAATTGTGCAACTCTATCGCCATTAGAAATTTTAAAATTCTCTTTTCCAAAATTCATTAGAATTATTTTTACTTCGCCGCGGTAATCAGAATCAATTGTTCCCGGTGAGTTTAGAATTCCGATACTATGATTTGCGGCTAAACCGCTTCTCGGTCTAACTTGTATTTCATATCCCAAAGGAATCTCTACAGAAATATTTGTTGGTATTAATTCAACTTTACCGGGTTCTAAAATTAAATCATCTTTTAGTGTTGCTCTAATATCCATTCCGGCACTTCCGGGAGTTGAGTAATAAGGAAGCGCAACAGCGGCAAACTCTTCACTTAATCTTTTTACTTTTATTTTAATTGCGTCAGTCATTTATCTCCGTAACAGTTTAGATTTAATAAAATTCATTTCATTTTTTTCAAAAACATTTGTCAGGATATAAGATACGAAAATCATTGCGAGAATTATTTTGTAGTAGATATTTAAAAATCCACCATACATTAATAAATAATAAACAACTCCAACAAAAGTTACACCAAGAGCCATCTTTGCAAGTTTCAAATAATCATAATTTATCTTATAAAACTTTTGAGTTACGATATAATAACCAGCAGCCATAACAACATAACTTAAAAGCGTTGCAAAAGCTGCGCCCATAATGTTAAAGTAAGGAATCAAAAGATAGTTTGCTGCAACATTTGTTAGCGCTCCTAATCCGGCAACAATGGGAGCATAAATACTTTTTTCTTCGATGTAAATACCCGCAGAAAACACAACGTAAAAACCATTGAATAAATAAGCAAGAAGGATAACAGGCACAATGTACAATCCAGCCCAATAATTTGGACCGATTAAAGAAAATCCACCAAAATTTATTTTTACAATATCATCAACGAAAAGAGAGAGCAACACAAGCATAGAGGTTCCAATAATTGTGAAATAAGTTAACACTTTAGAAAATAATTCTTTTGCGTTTTCTTCTTTTGCGTTGTTAAGAAAAAATGGCTGCCACGCAAACTGAAACATATTTACAAAAAGCATCATAAAAATTCCAAGTTTGTAATTGGCTTTATAAATACCAACCGTTTTTAAGTCTGTAAGCGCTTGCAGGATGGGAACATCAATTACTTGAACAAGCATCACGGCAATGCCCGCGGGCAAATACGGCAATCCAAATTTTAATAATCGTTTAAATAAAATTTTATGGAATGAAAACTTAAAATTCTTAAAAATAGTTGGAGCAATTAAAACTAATGTTATAACTGATGCTGCAAGATTGCTGATAAAAATAGCTTCAATTCCCCATTTTAAAAATAAAATTAAATAAACATTAAGGATTATATTAATTAAAATGCTTATTACACGATAAAGCGAAAATATTTTTGCTTTTCTTTCAAGTCGTAATTTTAAAAATGGGATGATAACATTCGCATCAAAAAATAAAATTAATGCTGAGAGCACAACCAAAGAATTTTTACTCGTATCAATTTCTAAGAAAGTTGTTATTGGATTTACAAATACAAATATCAAAAAAATAAAAATAACAGATGTAAGAAAAACACTTATATAAGGAGTTGAAAAATTTTCTTTGTCATCACCAATGTCTTTAAACGAAGCAAATTTTAGATAAGCGGAATCCATCCCATAAATAAAAATGATGTTGAAAATTGCTATGTAGGAATAAAGGATATTTACAACACCATATTCTGCAGGCAAAAAAACATTTGTGAAAAATGGTACGAGTAAAAAGTTTAAAAATCTTCCTAGCATTGTGCTGATGCCGTAAACTGCAGTGTCTTTGGTAAGTTCTTTTAGTTTATCTTTCATCAGATATTATTTCACGGTGATTTCAAGTGAAATATCCAAAGCTTTTACGCTGTGCGTTAATGCACCAACAGAAATAAAATCAACTCCTGTTTCTGCAATGAATTTTACCGTTTCTAAATTCACTCCTCCTGATGCCTCAACTTTGCATTTGCCATCAATTAAAGAAACAGCTTTTTTCATTTCAGCAACTTCAAAATTATCGAGCATAATTATATCAGCTTTGGTTTGAAGTGCTTCTTCAACTTCCTTTAGATTTTTTGTCTCTACTTCAATCTTAAATTTTGCGTGGTGTTTTTTGCTGTACTTTACACAAGCTTCAACAGCTTTTGTAATTGAGCCGGCAACTTCGATATGATTATCTTTTATTAAAAACATATCGTACAAACCAATACGATGATTTGCGCAGCCTCCTAGTTTAACAGCCATTTTATCAAGCTCACGCAAACCGGGAACAGTTTTTCTTGTATCAATAATTTTTGCTTTTGTGTGTTTTATTTTTTCTGAATAAGTATTAGCAGAAGTTGCAATACCGCTCATTCGTTGTAAAAAGTTTAGTGCCGTACGTTCTGCTGTTAATATCGATTGCGCTTTACCAGTAACGATTGCTATAATATCACCGTACTTAACTTTTGAACCATCTTTAATTTTTATTTCAAACTTGATTTTAGGATCAACTTGTTTAAAAACTGCTTTTGCAATTTCTAATCCTGCAATAACTCCATCAGCTTTTACTAAAAATTTTGCAACGGCTTTTTTAGATTTTGAAATTGTAGCTTTAGTTGTAATGTCTCCGGAATTTACATCTTCCTTTAAAGCAGAAGCAATTAACTTAAAAAGGTTTTTATCTATTTTATTCATACGACATATTACAATAACATTAAAATTAAGTATTTTTATAAACTTGAGAACACAACTTACGTCAGTCTGAGCGGAGACGAAGACTGAAATTTATTAAATAAATTCACACTTCGACCTGCCTGCCGGCAAGCTTCGTTCTATGTGACAATCACATTACTTTTTAGATTGACGGATCATACAACTCACTCGTAATATTTTTTTACAGCATCAATAAATAATTTTGGTGCGCGAGTCGGTCTGTTAGATTTAGAATCAACAAATGCTAACTCAACATAACCTTCACAAATTACAACATCTCTTTCTTTAGATTTTATAGTATGATCAATATGAACTTTTACAGTTGGTAATTTTTCTACGCGAGTTTCTATCACTAAAACTTCATCGTAAAAAGCGGGAGAAAGAAAATGAATTTTTGTTTCGATGACAGGCATAAAAAATCCGTTTTGCTCAATTACATTATATGGCAATCCAACTTCACGCATCATTTCTGTTCTACCAACTTCAAAGTATTCAAAATATTTTCCGTTGTATGCAAACCTCATTTGATCAGTATCTGCATATCGTATTCTAATTTCTGTGTAGTGTTTTAACATTTAGATAAAAGTAATTTTAGGAGAAAAAAGAGCTGTCATAAAAAATATAATCATTGTCACACTGAGCTTGTCGAAGTGTGAACTGTGTATATGTTTAGCTATTTAATAAGGAAGGTCAGTCTTCGACAAGCTTAGACTGACATAAGGTTATTTCTTATAATCAATACTTTAGGATAAATCTATTAAGACTAAAAATAATTAGAAAGATTCTCTTTTGCCTTTGCTGTAGAATTGGTTTTTCCGCTTTTTGATTGTTCAAGACCAGATTCAATTTTTTGAAGGAATACAATTCGATCTACTAAATCTTCTAATGAAAATTGTTCGGGCATCTCTTTAATAGATTTTACTAACTTTTCTTTTACAATCACATTCATCGTTTTAAATATCCGTTCAATAGTAATTCTGTGCTACGTTACTTTCTGAGATTTCTTAAAAGAATGTTTTTTTCGAATTTGTTTTAATCGTTGTTCTCTTTTAGTCGGATTTTCAATTTGTTCTTTTGTTATTCTATCACGTATTGAGCGCATCTCTTTAACAGCATCATATTTTTTTTTCATATTTTTATCCTGATGTTAATATTTCTCTTGGATTTCTAATTTCCAGTAATTGCAATCCGTATTTTAGGTTTATTGAATTATATTTTCTTATTCTCTCAAGATTAACAATATGTTTAAAATTCCAACTTACGAGCACATCAACTTTGTTTAATGTAGCAATTGCAATATGTAATGCATCTTGAAATGATTTTTTAGTAACCGCATTTTCGTCTATATATTTTTTGGCTAATTCTTCAGACCGCTCATTGCTCAATATATATTCAATATATTCATTTGGAATTGTTTCTATATGTTTTCGAACTTCTAATCTCGCAAAAGAAAGTTCATCAAGAGTTAAATCCGATATGACTGCAATCTTTTCACCTTCTCTGAATTCATCGAACAATTTATTAGACCACTCCATAAATTCAATGTCAAAACATCCTCCAATTACAGATGTATCAATGTAGATTCTGTACTTATTTTTTAATTCACTCATTAGATATTTTCTCTACTCTACAAAAACACCCATCTTACCAAATTTTTCTATTCTGTTATCTACAAGTTTTTCGGGTTTAACTTTTACAAGTTGATCAAGTTCTTCAATCAAAGCTGCTTTTAAATTTTCAGCAACTTGTTTATGATCTTTATGTGCGCCGCCAAATGGTTCTTTGATTATTCTATCAATTATACCCTGCTCTAATAAATCAGGAGCTGTAAGTTTAAGCGCTTCGGCTGCTTGTTCTTTATATTCCCAACTTCGCCATAAAATTGATGAACAGGATTCCGGACTGATTACAGAGTACCAGCAATTTTCAAGCATCAAAATTCTATCACCGACTGCAATTCCTAAAGCTCCGCCGCTTGCACCTTCACCAATTATAACAACAACAATCGGCACTTTAAGTTTGCTCATCTCAAAAAGATTTCTTGCAATTGCTTCAGCCTGTCCGCGTTCTTCAGCTTCAAGTCCGGGAAAAGCACCGGGAGTATCAATTAAAGTAATTACCGGATGATTAAACTTTTCTGCAAGTTTCATTAAACGTAAAGCTTTGCGGTAACCTTCAGGATTCATCATGCCAAAATTTCTGTAAACGTTGGATTTTGTATCTCTCCCCTTTTGCTGCCCCATGATTACAACTTTATGATTTCCGATAGATGCCAGCCCGCCGACAATTGCTTTATCATCTTTAAAAGTTCTATCGCCATGCAGCTCAACAAAAGATTCTGTCATTTCATAAATGTAATCGAGCGTGTAAGGTCTATCAGGATGACGAGCGAGTTGAACGCGCTGC